>NYZG01000296.1 GCA_002687025.1 Candidatus Poribacteria bacterium | reverse complement strand
GACGAACTCGCGCTCGACCTCGGGGAGCTGACGGTGAGGATGTTCCCGACGCCGGGACACAGCGAGGACGGCGTGTCAATGTACATCCCGGAGCGGCGCGCGCTTATCGCTGGCGACTCCGTCACGACCGGTATCGTGCCCGCCATCGGCGACGGCGACAGTCGCGTTCTCCAGCGGTCGCTGTACCGCCTGATGGCCATGGAAATCGACGTGCTCGTCCCCGGCCACGGACCCGTCCTGCACGGCGTGACGCGCGTGCGCGAGTGGCTCGGGTGGCTGGCCACCTATCTTGCCAACATCCGCTCCGCGGCCCGCGGGCTCGTCGCGCGGGGTGTTGGAGCCGAGGAAACTGCTTCTCGAATAGGCTTTGACGAACACGTCGGCGACCGCTTGCCAGCGGACAAGCACGGCATGCCGCGGCGGCACGCGGCAACCGTCGAGGTGATCGTAGCCGAGGTGATCCAGGAGGCGGCGGGCACATGACGACGGGCAAGAACAGGCGCGTTCCCGCTCACGAACTGGCGGCCCTGACGTCCGCGTGCTTCGTGGCGTGCGGCATGACGGCGCCCGACGCCGAATACCTGGCGGACACGCTGGTGGACGCCGACCTCGCCGGGGTGCATTCCCACGGCGTCATGCGCGTGCCGGACTACGTCGAGAAGCTGACCACGGGAGGTGTGGACCCGCGTGGCGCGCCCACCGTCGTGCGCGAATTCGGGGCGTGCGTGGTCGTCGACGGTGCGAACAGCATGGGACAGATCGGCGCGCGCTTTGGGATGGCGCGGGCGATCTCCCTGGCCCAATCGCACGGCATCGCCGCCGCCGCGATCCGAGGCAGCAACCACTGCGGCGCGGTGGGGTACATCGCCCGCATGGCGCTGGCGGAAGGCATGATCGGCGTCGCGACGACCAACGCGCTGCCGACGATGGCCCCCTGGGGCGGGGCCGAGCGCATTCTCGGGATCAACCCGCTGGCGTTCGCCATCCCGGCCGGGCGGGAACGGCCGATCGAATACGACGCCGCGTTCAGCCGCTCGTCGCACGGAAAGATACGCATCCACGAGCAGCAGGGCTTGCCGATCCCAGAGGGCTGGGCGTTCGACCGCGCCGGGAACCCAACGACCGACGCGTCCGTGGCCGTGGACGGCCTGCTGGCGCCCATCGGAATGTACAAGGGAACAGCCCTGGCGATGGTCATGGGCATCCTGTCGTCGATGCTGTCCGGCGCGAGCTACGGGACCGAGCTGGGCGACATGGAAGCCGGCCCGCGGCCTGGCGAGGACGGTCACTTCGTCGCCGCGATCAACGTGGCCGCATTCGAGGACCCCCACGTCTTCGCCGAGAGGATGGACAGGGCGGTCGCGGAACTGCACGCGTGTCGGGTGGCCGACGGGCACGAACGCGTCTGCGCGCCGGGCGAACTGGAGGCGCTGCGTCGCGAGGAATACGACGCGGACGGCATCCCGCTCAACGGCGCGACGCTCGGGGAGTTAGCCGCTGCCGCGCGCGGCCTTGGCGTGCCCAACGCCGACCTTCTCTCCAGGGCGTCAGCGGTTTGACGATTGCGGCGCCCGTTCGTTAAGATACGACAGCGCACGCCCGTCTGATGCCCTACCACCAGAGCACACGCAGGCATGGAGACACGCGGCATACTGTCGGCCCCGGCCGTCGTCACGATCGTGGCCGTGGGCCTCGCGGTGGTGGCGTATCTCACCGTGCGGTCCCGCCTGGTGGGCCGTGACTTCGGCGTCCTCGTTGGCGCTCGGGTCGTGGCGTTGCTGCTTCTCTGGTTCGCGTTGCTGGAGCCCACGCGCGTCTTCACTCGCGAGGTCCGCATCCCCTCGCAGGTGGCGCTGCTTCTCGACCGATCGCAGAGCATGGCGATCGAGGACATGGCCGAGGCCGACGGGCCGAGCCCCCGATGGGCCGCCGCGCGCGCCGCTATGTCCACGATGTCCGCGCGGCTGGCAGATCGATTCCAGGTCCGCGAGTACGTGTTCGACGCCCAGGCCCGGCCGCCGAGGCCCGACGCGACCGACACACCCGACGGGCATGCGACCGATGTGGGCGGCGCCATTGCGACCGCGATCCGAGACGCGCGGGGCGCGCCGCTCTCGGGCGTCGTCGTGTTCTCTGACGGCGCGCAGAACGTCGGCGCGGCATCGCCTCCATCTGAATACGACGCGCCGGTATTCACCGTCGGGGTTGGCCAGCCGGACGCCGGCTCCGATTTGGTCGTGTCGTCTCTCGACATCGGCGAGACGCTGCTCGCGGGGGAGACCGCGCGCGTAAAAGCCACCGTCATCGTGCGCGGCTATGCCGGCCGCCAGTTCACCGTCGCGCTGACCAAAGGGGCCGAACTGGTCGACGCCGCGCAGGTGCAAGCTGTAGGCGACGAACACGTCGAGGAACTGGAGTTCGACGTGACGCCCGAGGAAGCCGGGTCGTACCGCTACGCCGTCGAGATGTCCCCTCTTGCCGACGAGCTTACGGCGTCGAACAACCGAGCAGGCCGGTCGGTCCAGGTGTTGCCCTCTCGCACCCGTGTGTTGCTCGCCTGGGGCGGCCCGAGTCACGAGTTCGGCTTCCTGCGGCGCGCCCTCCGGCGTGTTCCCTCCGTCGATCTGACGATCGCCATGCCGGCGATGCCGGACGTTCGCCGAGATGCGCTATCGGCGCCGGCTCGGGCAGGCCGTTACCCGGTGGATGGGGCGTGGGTCGATGTCCCGGACGACGCCAACGACCCCGACTCGTTCGACGTCGTTGTGATCGGCGATCTGTCCGTGAACATGCTGAGCCCCGAGCAAGTGGATTGGCTTGAGCAGTTCGTCGAGACACGCGGAGGAGGCATCGCCTGGTGCGCGGGCGAACGGTGGCTTGGCCGGCGTCTCGGCACACGCGGCGTGGAGGCGCTGTTGCCCGTCGATGTGCCCGCGGCCGGCGCGCGACTGTCTTCGGGCGAGTTCGCGCCCGCGTTGACGCGTCAGGGCCGGTCCCACGCGGTGACGCAACTCGCTCAAACCCAAGCCGAGAACGACCTGCTCTGGCGGCAGATGCCGCTGTGGTCACGGCAGTACGGCGACCTGACGGCCAAGCCCGGCAGCGCGACACTCGTAGGCGCCGCCGGTCGACCCGGTCCTCTGGTCGTCTACCACCGGGTCGGCGCCGGGAAGTCGCTGCTCATCGCCACGGACGCGATGTGGAAGTGGGCATTGGCAGAGGCCGCTGGGGGCGCCGCAGCTCGCGCGCTGCTCTACGAGCGTTTCTGGGCGCAGACGGTACGCTGGCTCGCAACGCCGCCCGACACGCGCCAGGTGCGCATCGAGCTGCCGGCGGCCGAGGTCGACACCGGCGCGTCCACCGAAATCACGGTTCGAGTGTTCTCCGCCGGCTACGTCCCCGAGCCGGACGCCGTCGTGCGCGTGACCCTGACGGCCCCGACGGGCGAGGCCGCCTCGGTTCCGGTGATCGCCGCCCCGGGCGACGCGGGCGCTTACCGAGCGATGCTCCGACTCCCTCGCGAGGGCGAATTCCAGCTTGAGGCGGAGGCAACGGCCCGGGGCGTGCCGCTCGGTCGAGACACGGCGGCCCTGTCTGTACAGACGCCCAGCCTCGAATACCGGCGCCCGGCCCGGAACGACGCCCTGCTGGCGGCTATCGCTCAGGCGTCTGGCGGACGGTACGTCAGCGTCGAGGAAGCCGGGAGCGTTGTGCCATTGCTCCGCGAAAGCGACCTGACGCGAGAAGTGCGCGAACGCCGCGCCTTGTGGAACACGCCCGCGCTGCTCATCGCGGTCGCGGCGCTTCTCGGCTCCGAGTGGTGGCTGCGCAAGCGAAGGGGTCTGGTATGAGGGTGGCGGCGCTCATCGCGGTCTGCTGCTTGGCGCTGACGGCGCGCGCGGAGGCGCCGTTCGTGATCGGACAGCTGCACTACGACGGCGGCGGCGACTGGTACTCGGGCGCGACGTCCATCGGCAATTGGCTGGCAGAGCTCCAAGTCCGGGTCGGGCTCAATACGGCGCGGGAAGCGCGCGTGGTGCGGCCGACGGGTCGCGATCTCGCCACGACGCCGTTCGTCTACGTGAACGGGCACGGCAACATGCGTTTCTCCGACGCCGAGGCCGTCAGCTTGCGTCGCTACCTGCTGGGTGGCGGCTTCATGTTCGTGAACGACGACTACGGCCTCGACGAGAGCTTCCGGCGGGAGATGGCGCGCGTGCTGCCTGGCGCTCCACTGGAGCCGATCCCCGCGACGCACTTCATCTACCACTGCTTCTACGACCTCGACGGACTGCCGAAGATCCACGAACACGATGGCGAACCGGCCCAGGGCTACGGTATCTTCCTAAATGGTAGGTTGGCGCTGTTCTACGCATATAGCGCCGACATCGGCGACGGCCTCGAGGAGGCGGATGTCCACGGCGACCCCGCGGAGGCGCGCGAACATGCCGCGCGCATGGCGACGAACATCGTGGTCTACGCGCTGACCCACTGAGGCGAAGGACGCGCGCGATGGCGACCGACAGAAACATGTCCGCCGCAGGCATAGCTGACGCGTTGCGCAAGCTCCGCGGCACGTGGCGCATGCTGCGCGTCTCGGCGTTCGTGCTGTGGGTAGTGGGCTCCTCGGCGCTCGCCCTGTGCGTCGCGCTGGCCGTGGGGAGCGCGCTGCCTCGTTCGGTCGGGCCGCTCCTGCTGTTGGCCTGGCTGTGCGCGACAGCGTACGGCGCCGCGCGGGTGTGGTCTCGCACTTTGGGCACGCGGCCCGGCCTCGACGGCGTCGCGGCCCGCGTCGAGGACACGCGTCCGCAGGCGCGCCGCGCGCTGCTAGGCGCGCTACAGCTCAGCCGACGGCGCGAGCAGTTGACGCGGGAAGGCTACGACCCGGGATTGGTGGACATGGCCATCGCCCGTGGTAGCGACGCCATGCCTCTCATCGACGCGCGCGGGGCTCTCGGGCGGGAGCGGGCGTTTGTCCTCAAGGGTGGCGGCGTTGCGCTTGCCGGCTTGGCCGGTCTAGCGGTGACATGGGCGTTGGGGTTGGCTTCGACGGAGGCGCTGCGGTCGTGGATCACGCTGCCCCGTGGCGCCGCGCCAGTGGTCGTGACAGCGGTGCGACCGGGCGACACGTCCGTCGTGGCCGGCGAGACCCTGGACGTCACCGCGACGTTGGACAGGGCGCCGGACGACGACATCGCGCTCGAAACGAGGGATCCGGGCGGCGAGTGGCAGAAGATCACGATGTCCGCCGTCTCGGGTGTCTACGAGGGCTCGATACGTGGAGTCGTCGGGCCCATGGAGTATCGCGTGTCCGCCGACTTGGCCGCGTCGCCGACGTACAGGGTCGCAGTGCTCACGCCTCCCGCGCAGGACAATCTGACGCTGACGCTGACGTTCCCGGAATACACGCGTCTCGCGACGAAGGTGCTCGACTCCGGCCATGGCGATGTCACCGCCGTCGTCGGAACGCGCGTCACGATGACTGGCTCCGGCGGCGTGGCGCTCGACTCCGCCACGCTTCAGTTCGATAGCGCCCCGGAAGTGCACCTTGCGGTCGATGGGTCGGCGTTCTCCGGGTCGTTTCTCGTGGGCCGCAGCGACCGCTACGCCGTACGCCTCGTGAGCGCCGACGGCCTCGAGAACGAGCGGATGACGCGATACGTCGTGCACGCCATCGCCGACGACGCGCCCTCCGTGGCCGTCCTCGATCCGGGCGAGGACTCCACCCTCGACAAGTCGATGCTGTTGCCCATCACGGCCGAGGCCTCGGACGACTTCGGCGTGGCGCACGTGACGCTCCACTACGACCACGACGCGAAGGACGCCATTGGCAAGGTGAGCCTCAAGTCCTACTCCCCGGCGCGTCCGCTGGCTCGCGCGTCGCACGAGTGGGACTTGGGCGGGATAGGGCTGTTCGCAGGCGACACCGTGTCGTACTACCTCGCCGCCGAGGACAACGACACGATCAACGGGCCCAACCGCGGCGTCTCCCCCACCTATACCGTGCGCCTGCCCACGCTGACCGAGATGTTCCGCCAGGTCGCCGAGAGCCAGGGTGCGCAGACTGACATGCTCGGATCGCTCGCGGACGCGCAGGACGAGGTCAACGATCTGGTGGACTCCGTAATGGACCGCGTGCGGAAGAGCCAGGAGCTGACGCTCAGGGACGAGAAGGACATTGAGCGGGCCGTGCGCATGGAAGAGGAGATCGAGGCGAAGCGCGAGGCGCTCGCGGCGGAGATGGCCGAGTCACTGGAAGAGGCGAACCGAAACAGCCTGCTCAGCGTCGAGACTCTCGAACAGGTCGCCGAGATGCATCGCCTCCTCGACGAGGTCGCGTCCGAGGAGCTCAAGGCGGCCATGCAGAAGCTCCAGGAGACGCTCGAACAGGAGTCCATGGCCGCCCAGGAACGCGACCTCATGGCCGCCGACTTCAACCAGGAGCAGTTCCGTGAACGCATCGAGCAGATGGTGCAACTGCTCGAGAAGATGAAGCGCGAACAGGAGCTCGAAAAGGCGTTCCGCATGGCGGAGAATCTGGCCGAGCAGCAGGAAGATGTCGTCGAGCAAACCGAAGCGATGAACCGCGAGCTCCAGGGCGCGCAGCCGGAACCGGGATCGGAGGAGGCGCGGGACAGCGAGCTGCTCTCCGAGCGCGAGGCGCGCATCGCGGAGCAAGCGGACGAACTGCGCCAGCAGTTGGACGCGGCAGAGAAAGCGTTGCGCGAAGACGACGACTTGGCACAGGTCGCCGACGAGGCCCAACGGCTCGCAGAAGAGATGGACGAGCGAGGAATCCAG
>NYZG01000295.1 GCA_002687025.1 Candidatus Poribacteria bacterium | reverse complement strand
CTGATGAAGCGCTTGCCCTCGGGGTTGTTGATCCGGCCGACAGTCATATCCTCGCCCTCAATGCGGACGAAGACGAACAGGTTGACCGCGTGGAAGTGGTCCTCGGGGATCTCGTTCACCCCGAGCAGCTGCTCACGCCCCTCTTCTATGGTGTTGATGTGCATGGTGCTGGTCACCATATGGCCGTCGGCCTGGAGCGCGAGGAGGTCGCGCAGGTCCTGATCCCACAGGTATCCGTCGAGCTTGTGGCTACTGATCTCGTGGCAGATGACGCACTGCGGCGCGCCGTCCAGAGCGTCGATGCTCTCCCGCGACGCGATGACATACGGCATTGCCGCCGGGGCGAAATCGGCCAGCACGCGCATCGTGGATGTCTTGCCGACGCCGCCCGGGCCCGACCCGGCGATGAGCGAAGCCCCGCGCGCGACCTTCGACACGAGCCATGCGGCCAGGTCGACCGGAGCGGTTCCCAGCTCGATGAAATCGAACATCGTGAACGGCCCCTCCGGGCGGTTGCGGTGCCCGAGGGCGTCCAGCACTTCCCGGTCCTCGCGGCCCGCGACGAACGACAGGGACGGCGCGGCCGAATCGACGTCTGGCATGAGCTCTCCAATGCTGCCGTGGGCGCGCCTTCCCGGCGATCGCCGCCGCGCAGTGTGCAACACGAAGGAGGCTAGGCCAAGGGCGCTCTGGCCGCGACGCCATGTCCCACTGCTTGACCCGGCCGCGAACATCGCGATATGAGCCCCGCAGACGGCCTCACGACGGCCTGAGCACGTGGATATGATGATGCAGCCCGACGAGCTGAGCTTTGGAACGGGCCCCGATATCGGGGAGGCGCCGCCGGACTTCACGTTGCCCGACCGGTTCGGCGCGCCGGTGAACTACGCGGCGACGCGCGGCGACGGGAAGGCGCTCATCCTGTTCTACCGCAGCGCGTCGTGGTGAGGATACTGTAAGACGCAGCTCGTGGAGCTGCAGCAGAACATCGACGCCATACGCGCCGCCGGCATATCCGTGTTCGCCATCAGCCCCGACTCGGTGGACGTGCTGCGCCGCTTCGGTGACAAGTACGACATCAGCTACCCGCTGCTGTCCGACGTCGACGCCGAGGCGATCCGTGCGTTCGGGATTCTGAACACGTCCATCGCAGAGGATCACGAGCACTACGGGCTGCCGCGTCCCGGCACGTACATGATCGGCGAGGACGGCCGCGTGTTCGACAAGACCTTTTACGAGGGACACAACGTCCGCGACGCCACCAACGACGTGCTGCGCGACGCCTTCGACATCGAGCGCGCCCAGATGGGGCCGGCCGCCACGGCCGTCCGGCCAAACGCGCGGATCACCGCGAGCTTCGCCTCCACGACGATCCGGCGGGCGCAGAGCGTCGTGCTCACGGTGTCGCTGGACATCAAGCCGGGGCGGCGCCTATACACCTCGCCGGGGGCGGACGGATGCGAGCGGTTGGAGATCACGCTGGATGGCGGCGACGCGGTATCGCTGCTCGAAGTCGAGTACCCGTGTCCAGAGTCGGCCGAGTCCGGCTATGGCGGCCGCGTGACCGCGAGGGCCACGTGTCGCGGGATCAACGAGGATCGCGACGAGGAGGTCAACCTCACGGTGCGTGTGCGTTACCAGGCGTATGATGAGCGCACGCGCTATACGCCCGAGGAAGCTGCCATCCCGCTGACGCTGTGGTTCACGCCGCACGACTGGCATCGCGTCTGACGTCGCGACATCACCACATATCCGAGGCGTCCGCGTCGTCGTGGGCGCACACGAAGTGCCCGCCCTCACCGTACAGGACCACGAACCCCGCCGCCTGTAGCTCCAGCCCGAGCGCCGTGGGTGTGCGGTGACAACGGTTGGGCAGCCACCAATCCTCGCGGATGCGGATCGCGTCCTCATAGCCGCCCCGATGCGCGCCGAGCCTCGTGTAGACGATCGCGCCATCGGCCGCGAACAGGTCGTCGCCGTAGGCGTGGTACGTGCGACCTGAGACGTCGTCGACGACGACCCGATCTTGCCGGTATCGAGCAGGATCGAATACGGCGCTGCTGACGAGGTAGTAGCCCGTCGGCCGAAGTCGCGCGTGTACGGCGGCGAAGAGGCGACTGCGATCGTCCGCCAACACGATGCCCTGCAGACAGTAGCTGTCGACGATGAGGTCGTAGCACGGCCCATCGGCCGGCAGCTCGCACACGTCGCTCGCCGCGAAGTCGACGTGCAGGCCGCACTCGGCGGCGATGCGTCTCGCGATGTCGATCGCGGCAGGGATCAGGTCGATAGCGTCCACGCGGAAACCGAGCTCGGCCAGGTAGCACGCACCCGGCCCCGTGCCGCAGCCGTATTCAAGCGCGCGAGGCCGTGGCGAGCCGAAACGCAGACGCTCGACCGCCATGTCGAGGAACGGCCGCGATGCGAACGCCTCGAATGCCTCGTCGTCCCCGTGGATTTCTCCCCAGGCGCGCTTACCTTCACGCGCCACGCGGCGGTAGCCTTCGACATGCTCGCGATAGTAGTACTTCACGGCGTCGGGTCTCCGATGGCACGACAGGCGGCCATTCCGGACGCCAATCCTCTGGCGTCGACACGCGTAACGGCCGTCACGACATGGCCGCTGGCGGGATCGCGTTCAGCCGGCCCACGATCGTCGGGCGGTCTCCCCGCGACGCTGGCGCACGTCACATATTGACGTGGACACGCCGGTTGCGATCGCAGCGGTGTGAAGCGCGCGTTCATCGCGTCATCGACCCGACGGGCCTTGGGGTTGGCGCCGCCCGCGCGGGCTCCGCGGCCGCTACGTACGCTACGTCTTCCGAAGCAAGGCGTCTACCCAGTTCTCGTGTGCGACGCGGCTCACATCGTCCCCTTCGCCGTCTGCGAATACCCACGCCGTGAGCGCCGCGGACAGTTCGTACCACGCCAACAGGTTCGGGTTGATGCCCGTCGCCTCGCAGTACATACGATCCACGGGGTATCGCCCGAGGAACGGGGCCGACGGCGGCCATGTGTGAAGCAGCATCAGCTCGCTCAGTGGGTCCGCGAACCCGACGTATTCCCAGTCGACGACGGCAGCTCGGCCATCCGGCTGGATAATGAAGTTCTGCGGGCCGACATCCCCGTTGCCAAAGGCGGGAGCCGGCCGGCGGGCGGGGGTGGCGTCTTCCAGCGCCCGCAGACCCGCACGGACGCGAGGCGGCGTAGACGGAGCGTCGGTGTGTCGCTGTATCCAACCCGCAATGTCCGCGGGGCCGCTGTCGGCCGGTGGCGCTACGACCGAAGGCACGTCGGATGCGCCTATGCCATTCATGCAGACAAGCGCGTCGACGTACGCGCGCAACACGGCGTTGGGCTCGCGCCCGGCGGCATCCTGGACTGTGGCTCCCTCAATGTACTGCATGGTGAAGGCCGCCGATCCGAAGTGAACGCCCGCGTCGTCGAGTCCCCACACACGCGGGGTGGGCAGGGCGTGGGTGTGTAGATCCCTGAGCGCCGCGAATTCCCCGGCGATGTCGTACGGCTTCGCCGCGAGCGCCCGGGAACCGGGCGGCGCGACGGGCGCGACACGGATCACTACCTCCTGGGGCACTCCGCCGACGACAACGCGCGCGTGGATGTTGTCGTGGACGCCGCCCGGCAGGGGCACCAAACTGTTGACCCTCACCTCGTCCTCGAAGGCCCAGCGCAGGTACCGCTCGACCGTTCGTGCCGTCGTCTGCGACATGCACCTACAACCTCGGGGGATGCAAGGCGTCCGCGATCTCGTCGTGTCCTGCGCGCTGAGCGTAGGTGGTAGGTGTGCGGCCGTTCGTCGTGGTGCTTGCCGTGTCTGCCCCGGCGCCGAGGAGGGCCAACGTCAACCCCATATGCCCGGCCGCCGCAGCCTTGTGGAGCGGCGTCTCGCCTGTCCTGTTCAGCGGCGCTTGTGGAAGCTTGGCGCCTGCCTGGATCAGGCGCGCGGCGATGTCCCACTGCTTGGTCTTCAGCGCGCGGCCCAGGGCCGTGCGGCCGCGCCCGTCCGGCGCGTTCGGGTCGGCCCCGTGTTCGAGCAGAACCTCGACGTAATCCGGGAACCCGGACTTGGCGGCAGTGGTGAGAGCCGTGCGGCCGGCGTCGTCTGATTCGTCCGGGTCGACGCCCCGTTGCAGCAGAGCCCGGGCGTATTCCGGGTGCAGGCCTCGGTTCCCGTTGTTGCCGTTGCACGTCGCCACGAGGCCGGTCGGATGCGCGCCCTGCGCCAGCATCTTCTCCGCGACTTCGGGGAACTCGACGAGCGTGCGACCACGGACGCCCATGCCCGACGCGCTGGCGCCGTGGGCCAGCAGGAGTTCGGCCCAGTCCACGGCTCCTTTGTCCGCGACGTTGTAGAGCAGCGATGAGCAGCCGCGGGCGGTCGCGCCGTGAGTTAGGAGCGTCTCAGCCAACGGCAGCGCATTGCGTCGGGCGGCGAGAGTGAGCAATTGGACACTGTGGCGTTCGACCTCCGCTCCGCGCGCGAGCATCGCTTCGACCACCTTCGCCTGTTTCCCGCAGACAGCGTGATACAGCGGCGTGACCGGGTAGAAGTCCTCTGCGGGGTCCTCCGCGTCGAGGAGGCTAGGCTCCGCCGCGAGCATTGCCTCTATCGTCGCGGTGTCTCCAAGCATCGAGGCCGTGAAGATGTCGACCACGGCCCCTGCTGCGAGCAGATCGTCCGCGACCGCGCGCTTCTTGCGTAGCGCGGCGGCGCAGTGCGGGGTCACCATGACCAGCGTCTCCGGAGGAGACGTCTTGCCGTATGTCTCCTTGCCGACGCCCGGGGCATTCGGGTCCGCGCCGAGGTCGAGCAGCCATCGCACGATGTCCCGCCGGTCGTTCTTCGCGGCTTCCCACAGCAGCGTCCTGCCGCCCTCGCCGCGACGTTGGACCAGCGTGGGTTCCCGATCGATGCATTCGCCGAGAGCGGCCCGGTCGCCCTTCGCGGCGAGTTGCCAGATGCGTCGCAGGTAGCTCAGGTTGCCGCAGGCGTCGAAGCGCGTGCGGTCTTCGCCTTCGATGTTCACCATCTGCCGCGCGAGTGGCCCCAGCACCTTCATCAGGCTCTTGGCGAGGCGAGCCGCGATGTCGCACTCGGCCATAGCAGCGTCGAAGTGTTCCAACCATAGGGCCGCGGAACGTCGGCTGATGGCGACCTTGTAGTGGGCGCGCTGCTGGCCTCCGGGCATACCCCGAGAGTATTCTGGGTCGCCTCCGAGCCACTCCATGAGGAAGGACACCAGTCGCCCCCGGCCGTGATTCACGTGCGCGCCGAAGACCGGCTCCAGCTCCGCATCGGCGGCGACTCGATCGTAGAACACGTCGACGAGACGCTCGACGCCGGTACGGGCGCCCAGCGCTTCGAGCACGCCTGCGCCGGGCCGCGACGTATCCGTGAATCCCCCGCGGTGGAGATGGGCGTCAATATGGGGTGTCTTGTTCATGGTCCCTCCTCACTCGATACTAACGCGCGCCGCCGACCGAAGGCGACAGACTCGCGCCTGCGGCGCGTGCCTGCGCGAGGCGACGCGCGACGCATCACCTATCGACGGCATGGGCGTGGCCCCGAGATGCCCTACAAGGACGCGCGCAGAATCAGGCTTGTCCTTACACGGCGTCGGCCCGTTGCGATGCATAATGGACGTGGCCCCACATTGTACGATCGACGCCCGGTACGGCGACGCGTACGCGGAGTCACGAGACGAGGAGGACTGGCATGGAGCGCAAGACACGCCGGGCCGCATGGCTGTTGGGGACGCTCCTGGCGCTACCGGCGATCGGTATCCTCGGTCAGACCTTCACCGACATCGGCGCAGGTCTCGTTGGGCTCGAGGATGGCGGGGCCGCCTGGGGGGACTTCGACGGCGATGGCGATCTCGATATCGCGGTCACGGGCAATTCTGACGATGTCGGCGCCGCCGTCATCTACCGCAACGACGACGGCGCGTTCACGGACATCGGCGCGCCGCTGGCCCCCGCCGACGATAACGCCTCCGTCGCGTGGGGCGATTACGACAACGATGGCGACCTCGACCTGCTCCTGACGGGCGACGAAGTCGACGGACGCGGCGCCGTGTCGCTCATCTACGAGAACGACGCCGGGACGTTCACCGAGGTCGACGCCGGCCTCATCGGCGTCTCCGACGGCATGGGCGCCTGGGCCGACTTCGACAACGACGGCGACCTGGACGTCTTCCTCATCGGCGAGGAAGACAACGGCGACGACATCGCCACGATCTATCGCAACGACGACGGCCTGTTCACCGACACCGAAGCAGGCCTCATTCGCCTGGAGGACAACAGCCACGGATCGTGGGGCGACTACGACAACGACGGCGATTTGGATCTCCTTGTTTCGGGAGACCATGACGACGCCGACGAGGTCACGGCGCTATACCGCAACGACGACGGCGTGCTCGTCGACATCGGTGCCGGGCTCGTCCCGATGGAAGACGGCGCGTCGGCCTGGGGCGACTACGACGGTGATGGCGACCTCGACATCCTGATTGCCGGCAATACGGACGACGGCACGGATACTTCCCTCATCTACCGCAACGACGACGGGGTATTCCACGACATCGGCGCTGGGCTATTCGGCGTCAACGACGACGGGTCCGCCGCATGGGGTGATTACGACAACGACGGCGACCTGGACGTCCTGCTCGCCGGAGACGACGACGACAACACCGAGGTGATCCTGGTGTACCGCAACGACGGCGGGCTGTTCGTCGACATCGGCGCGGCGATCGAGGGCAGCGACGACTCGGCCGCGGCCTGGGGCGATTACGACGGCGACGGCGACCTGGATGTGCTGGCCATGGGCGATCCCCCGTCCGGCCCTGACGCGACGCGCGTCTATCGCAACGATGGCGGAGCCACGAACACCCCGCCGGCCCCACCGACGCGGCTGCGAGCGTCAGTGTCCGGGTCTGACGTGTTGCTGACGTGGCGCCCGGGCTGGGACACGGAAACGCCGCAGCCGGGTCTCACGTACAACGCGCGCATGGGGACGACGCCCGGCGGCCCGGAGATCCTGTCGGCGATGTCCGACGCCGCAACCGGCTATCGCCACGTGCCGGCGATGGGCAACGCCAATCACAGCAACGTCTTGCCGTTGCGAGGCCTATCGCCCGGGACGTACTACTGGAGCGTTCAGTCCGTGGACACGGCGTTCGCCGGGTCCGAATTCGCGGTCGAGGAATCGGTTGCGGTGGGCATTGTGGACGCGTCTGTCGCGCTCGACCCCGGGTGGACGCTGTTGTCGCTGCCCGCCCCCTCCGTGACGGACGGCCTGCCGGCGCTCGTCGACGCGGGAGTGGACACGGCCTTCCGGTGGGACGCGACGGCGCAGACCTACGCGCTGGTCGACGTGGACGCTCTCGACTTCGTGTCGAGCGGCTACTTCGTCCACCGGAATCCTACGCTGCCTGCTGCCTCGCCGACGCTCAGCCTGGCGATCGGCGCGCCGGAGGCGGCGTCGGTGTCCATGGCGATCGCGCAGGGGTGGAACCTTGTGGGCGTGCCTGACGGCGGCATGTCCGCCCGGGACATCAGTCCCAGCCCGAACACGGTGTTTGCGTGGGACGGGGGCCGATACCGCGTGGCGTCTCTGCTGAATCCCTTCCGTGGGTATTGGGTCTTCAACCCGTCGGAAGCCTACATGGTGGAGGCGGCGCAGTTGCGTTACCGCGCTGGCCCCACCGGAAACGGCGCGGCACGCGTGACCCCACGCCCCGACATATCCATCGCGCTGACGCTGCGTATGGCCGACGGACAGCGCCGCGACGCCTACGTCGGCGTCAGCGACGCGGCCAGCGATGCCTTCGACGACATGGACCTGCCGCAACCCCCACCGTCGCCGCGACGGGGCGATCCGTCGTTCTGGATTGTTGGCGCCGGCGCGGCGGGGCGGCTGATGCGGAGCATCGTGCCGGCCCGGGACGGCGCGGCCGAGTGGATCGCCGTCGTGGACGCCGCCGGAGATGCGGTCCTGGCCGTCGACCCCGGCAGCGTGCCGGCCGGCCACCGCGTGACCCTGAGGTCCAGCCGGGGCGACACGTCCCGCGGCGACGGGCTGAGGGTGTCCGCTGGGCGGCACGAGTTCCATGTGACCGTGTCGCGCGACGCTCCGGCGGCTACACGGCTCCTGCCCAACTACCCCAGCCCGTTCAATCCCGACACGTGGATTCCGTTCGAGCTAAGCCATGCCGCCGACGTGAGCGTGACGATCTACGACCTTGCCGGCCGCGCGGTGCGCCGCCTCGCCGTGGGCCGCCGCGAGGCGGGCTACTACACACGCCGAGGAGACGCCGTGCACTGGGACGGGCAGAACGCCAACGGCGAGCCGGTGTCCAGCGGCACGTACATCTACGAGATGCGCGCCGGGTCGACACGGCGCATGAGGCGGCTCGTGGTGGGCAAATAGCCCCTGCGCGATAGGCGTGGCCGGAGCCGCCCGAGACCTGTTCGGTCGGCGGCGTCAGACCCCGCTACAGGCTGTCGCGAAGTCGCTTGGCGTACTCGGCATTCGCCCTGGCGCGCTCCGGCAGAACCGTGTCGAGATCCCACGTGTCGACGATGGCCCTGGACGGCAGGCGCCCCGAGTCTAGATGCGCGCGCGCGACCTGCAGGTGCCTGAGCAACTTCGCCCGAGTGTCGCCAGCGGGCGGCGGGAGGCTGTCAAGGAAGGCGGCGTCGTATACCGGCACGCTCGAACACCCCCAATGGTCCTCCACCGTCAGGGCGATCTCGGGATTCGCCTCGTGCAGCGTGCCCACGATTGCCGGCAGGTCGACCGTCCCGTCGCCGAGAACGCTCCCGCCGAACCAGTCCATGCCCGCGTCGGTGAGGTACACCGCGGAGTCCTTCAGATGCGTGGAGTTCACCCAGGGCGCCACGTCTCGCGCGAAGTCCGTTGGGTCTTCCAGCACGAGGAACGCGTTCCCCGTGTCCAGACACAGTCCCACGTGCGGAGAGTCGACCGTCTCCATCATCCGCGCGTATTCCGCGGCGGCGAAGAACCCCGTGTGGACCGATACGAGCATGTCGTGGTCCCGCGCGATCGGCGCGAGTTCGCGTAACGTGGCGATCCCGCCGTCGATCTGATCCGCTGGGCGGAGCCCTGGCTCGTCGGACATGCGGCCTTGCCAGGGCCACGTCCCCAAGCCCGTGATGAGCACCCGGGCGCCGAGGTCGGCCGCGACTCCGAATAGCGGCGCCCACGCCGCCGCCAACTCGGCCGGCGACCTGTCGGACCGCGCGGCGTCGATCCCGGCGCCGCCCATCTCCAGGTACAGCCCAAGCTCGACGGCCTTGTCCGCGACGCGTCGCCGGTATTCGGTGTCCGCCACGACCTTACCGGACGGGATCTGCACGCCCTCGTAGCCGTATTCCGCAGCGTGCTCCATAAACTCGAGGACGTCCCACTTGAAGTACCCGAGGAGGGGGATATGGTCCAGTCCGACTTTCATGCTCGACCTTTGCGTCTTCGGCCGCTGCGGACGCGGCGCAATGTTGAACTCAGGCCGCCCCATCCATCATCATTCGGCCGATTCTCGGGACGACGGCGACCTTCAGTATGGGAGCCATCACGATGGCCGACCACGATGCCCACGTCTGGTACCAGGACGACGAGTTCTGGGAGACGATGGAGCCTCTCCTGTTCCCGCAGGAACGTATAGCGAAGGCCGACGAGGAAGTCGAGCAGGTGGCCGAGCTGGTCGGCCTGCCGGACGGCGCCGCGGTGCTCGATCTGTGCTGCGGGGTGGGTCGTCATTCGGCGGCGTTCGCGCGTCGTGGGTGCTCCGTCACCGGCGTCGACCGCACGGCGGCGTACTTGGCGCGGGCTCGCGAACGCACGGCGGGTCTCGGTGTGGAACTCGTGCAGGCGGACATGCGGGAATTCCGCCGTGACGCCGCGTTCGATGCCGCGACATCGCTATTCACATCGTTCGGATACTTCGACTCGCCGGACGACGACGCGCGCGTGTTGCGGAACGTGTGCGCATCGCTAAAGCCGGGCGGCGCGTTCGTCATCGACGTGCACGGCAAGGAGACGCTCGCGCGGATCTTCCAACCGCGGGGATGGGACTCCGCGATCGTCGATGGGGAGGAGGTGTTCCTTCTCGAAGAGCGCGAGCCGGTGGAGGCGTGGAACTACATCCTCAACAGGTGGATATACGTTGGGCCGACGGCCCGACGGGAGTGGCGGCTCAAGCTGCGCCTGTATTCCGCGCACGAACTGACCGAACGGGCCCTGGCGTGCGGGTTCTCGGAGGCGACGGCGTTCGGCAACTGGGCGGGCGACGCATACGGCCCGGAGGCGCGCAGGCTGGTCGTCGTCGCCAGGAAATGACAGGTACGTCTAGTCCCCCGGCCGCAGCTCGCCGTCCCGCACAACAAAGCGCCGACGGCCGATGACCAGGACGGCTCCGTCGCCCACGTCGATGGCTCGTACGTAGTCCCTCATCACCCTCTCGATCCAGGCGTCTACCTGCTTCTGGACGCGTCGTTCCTCTGCTTCACTGACTTCGCGCACTCGTGATTCGCCTTCGCGGACACGACCCGCGATGGCCGGCAGGGCTTCCGTTGCGCTCCTGTGTAGCGGTACCGGGATGTGTGGCCGCAACGACCTGTCGTCTAGGCGCGTGTGCTTCGCGGCCCGCCATTCCCTCTCCGCGGGCGGTGCTCTACACTCCGGCCGGGCGATCCCTTTGATGGGCGCGGCTGCGCCAACGCCGAAGGGCGGAACGATGGACCATCTCGCGCGCGTCGACTCGCTGGCGATACAGCAGGTGAAGGAGTGGGGCGAGATCCTCACCGGCTTCGAGACGCGGAACCGATACCGCGTCATGGACGAGTCCGGCGCCGATGTTCTCCATGTCGGCGAGGAGGGCGGATCGCTCCTCGGCCGCCTGTTTCTGAAGGCGCTGAGGCCGTTCACGTTGCGCGTTTTCGCGGGGGAGGACACCGCGCTGATCCTGCGGCGGCCGTTCCGATTCTTCTTCCATCACATGGACGTTTTGGACGACGCCAACCGCCTTCTCGGCTCGATCACGCGGGAATTCGCCATCTTCCGACGCGTCTACACGGTGCGCGATATGGACGGCCGGGAACAGTTCACGCTGTTCGGACCTGTGCTGCGCCCCTGGACGTTCCAGGTCATGCGCGACGGCCGCGAAATCGGCGTCATCCGCAAGAAATGGTCGGGACTCATGAAGGAGGCGTTCACCGACGCCGACAGCTTCGGCGTCACCTTCCCCGACGATGCCGACGCCGCTGCGAAGGCGGTCCTTCTCGGCGCTGTATTCCTCATCGACTTCGTGCATTTCGAGAACAAGTCGGACCGGTGAGCCGGCGTAGGGCATCGCCACTTTCGGACGCGGGGCCCCGACTTCCCGGGACTCGTCGTCATGCGGCGATGTCGTGTCGGCGCCCTACCGTTTGCCAATCCCCCGCGCTACCGTAGGGTGTACGCATCCTTCGTCGGGGCCGAGGTTAAGGCCGGCGCCGGCCCTGTCGATAGACCCGACGGAGGCACACGGCCCACGCGTCTTAGCTCACCGGGCAGACCGGAGGTCGCACGATGGACTCACGAACACGACCCTCGACAGAGCGTCGCGCGTCCTGCATGCGTGTCTTTGTGCGTCGTGTCATCGCGGGAGGCGGCGGCGTGCCTACCGCGAGTGAGGTCGTCGAGGCCGTCGGCGGGACGGTCAGCCTCGCCCTCCAGGTGCTTGCCGAGTTCCCGCAGTACCAGGCGGCTCAGCAGAAGCGCAGGCGGCCGACCCTGAGAGGCGTGCCGCGCGCCGGCGCCGCACCCGCAGGCGTTGCGTCGGCGTCGCTCGACGTCACGGCTGCCGCTCCGGCGACCACATAACCCCACGCGCGTGATCGGCGTCTACGATTCGGTGGCAACGCGTCGCCGATGCGCCGTTCGCACGCGGGGCGCCGTGCCCCATCACTTTCCTACTCGCCGACGGACGTTCCGCGTACTCGCGGCCGCGTAGGCAGTCCGCGCGCCAGCCGGTCGATGGGCCCGGCCGCCGAGCCCCAAGACAAGACGTCCCCCAGCGTATCTGGTATGTTGCGGCCGTAACGCGGCCCGACGGTGGCACACCCTCCGGGAGGACAACAATGAGCCGACGTGCGATGAGGAGCGTGCTTTCGTTGGCGTCGCTCTGCGCGCTCTGCGCGTCGACCTGCGCCTGGGCGGACATGCGCGCGCTGTTCTACGAATACGAGGCCAGCGATCAGTGGTATTGGCAGCTCGTGCCTGACGCCGCCAGGAAGGCCAACGGAGAGACGATCCAGTACGAACTCACGACCGACGCCCGGGCCGATATGACGCTCGCGAACCTGGCGTCCTACGACATGCTGCTGTTCGGCACGCACGGGATCGGCGGCTGGGGCGTGTACCACCTCGAAGGCGTCGAGCAGGACCTGATCGACTACGTGGCGGGCGGCGGCTTCATACTCGTGCAGACAAGCGACGACGCCTTCTACCAGGGCGCGATGTTCCCCGCCGAACTAGCCATGCGTGAGTCGGGAGACCACGACTTCGAGGTAACGCCCGAGGGAGAGGCGACGGGCATCTTCGACACGCCGAACGCGATCGACGACGTCATCGAAGACGACAGCTACATGGACGTCGAGGCCCCGTGGGTCGTCCTCGCGACCAGCGCGGACACGGATCAGCCGCACACCCTCTCGCTACGCCACGGCGACGGCGAGTACGTGGTCACGTCCAGCCGCGGCGAAGAGGAGGGCCAGGCGGCGCCCAACGTGCCGTTCGTGGAGAACATCATCACCTACCTCGTCTCGCGCATCCACGAGACACGTCCCGTCCGTCCCCTCGGCAAGCTCGCGATGGCATGGGGAGCCCTGCGCGCCAGATAGCGCGTCTCGCGCTTACTCTGTGTCCGGGGCGAACCGCGCTACTGTCGGGGCCAGTTCCGTCGGCTCCGTCTGCGTCAGGCCGAATACAGACTGCTGCCCGGGCACGTAGCTCTGGCGCACCTCGAAGTTCTCGAACGACACGCCGCCGGGGATCTCTAACTCCTGCGCCCAATAGACACGGCGACCGTTCACGCGCACGCGCAGGTCCGCCTGCACGTGTTCGGGCGGCACGCGCCAGTACTGGGTGAGCTTCACGGAGTCGTACCCCCACCAGGGGTGGTCGACACTGACCGACGCCGGATCGGCTTCGTTCGCGCTGCACATCACGAACGCGGAGCCATCCTCGAGTCGTATCATGTCGCCGAGTGGGTAGGGGTCGCCGTGGGCGAAGTGGATGTCGTCGTACGTGTCGTACAGCGCGCGGCTGTCCACGACGCGATCCCTCAGCCAAAGAAGCCGTAGGCGCCCGTAGTTGCCCATCGTCGCGGTGAGCGTGTGCTCCGCGATTGGCGCGCTGTCGTCGTGGTGGTAGACGCTGAACGAGACCTCCGTCGGCCGGTCGCTTCGCATCTGCGCGATGAGATGCACGCGGGCGCCGTTCGCCGTGAACGTCTCGACATCGATCGGCACGGTGAGCGTTTCCACGCCGGAGGGCAGCGTCCCGATCTCGCCTGCCGCCGGCCCGGTCGTCCACAGCCGCTTGCCGTGCCTACCGGGGTCCAACTGACTCGCCTCCAGTTCGCTGTAGCCCATGCGCTTGCCGCGCGGCTCGTCCCCCTCGACGACCGGCTCGACGGCGACGAAGTTGATGAGTTCGGCGCGCTCCTCGGCGCGGTTCCAGATGCCGATGCGGATCAGGCCGCGTGGGCCGGGCATGCCGCCGTCGGAGGGCAAGCCGAAGCCGACGCCGTCGCTACGTCCCCAGACGATGGGCTCGTCCGGCCCCGTTGGTCGAATCCACCGACCGATGTCCTGCGACCCGACCGTCGAGTTGATGCTCATCGGCGTACCCCTCTGTCTCCGGGTTGACCGCACGTCGCGACAACCCCGTGGCGGCCGCCCACTGCGCACACATCCTATCGTCGCG
>NYZG01000294.1 GCA_002687025.1 Candidatus Poribacteria bacterium | reverse complement strand
TCGCGGTGTTCGGCACACCGCGCTCCCACGAGAACGACCCGGAGCGCGCCATTCTCGCCGCCATCGAGATCCGCGACGCCGCCCAGGCGCTTGGCCTCGGCGTCACAGCGGGAATCAACAGCGGCGAGGTGTTCTTCGGTGAGATGGGTTCGGAACAGCACCGAGAACTCACCGTCATGGGCCCGGTGGTGAATCTCGCGGCGCGTCTCCAAGGAAAGGCTGAATCCGGACAGATACTCGTCGGCGAACCCACCTATGGCCACACCGAACGGATGTTCCGCTTTACCGACCTCAGCGTCGAGATCAAGGGCATCGATCAACCGGTCACGGCGCACCGAGTCGAGGAGACGTTGGCGCGCCCCGCGCGTGTGCGCGGCATCGAAGGTCGACGCGCCCGGCTCATCGGGCGAGACCGAGAGTTCGACAACCTGAAAGGCGCCCTGACCAAGGCTGTCCAAGGTGATGGACAGATCCTCGCCATCATCGGAGAGGCCGGTGTCGGGAAGTCACGCCTGATAGCGGAACTGAAGCAGTTCGCGATGACGCCTACCGCGAACCGACCGTCACCGATGTGGATCGAAGGGCGCTGCGTTGAGCTTGGCGAGACGGTGAGCTATTGGCCCTTCATCGACGCCTTTCACTACTACTTCGGGTCGCGCACTGACGACGAGGATTCGGTGAGAGCCGACGCCATAACGTCCGCGCTCCAGGGTCTCGTGGCAAGCGGCGATCTGACCGACCGGCAGATGGACGAGATCGGCCCACTGTTGGGCCATATGAGGTCGATTGAGTTCGGCAACGAATGGGACGACCGACTCAAGTTCGCGGACGGGCAGGAGATACGCCACCGGACGTTCCACGCAGTGCAAGACTTCCTGGTTGCGCTCTCACGTCGTCAGCCGATTGTGCTTGTCCTGGACGATCTCCACTGGGCGGACTCCTCGTCCATCGATCTCATCTCGCTGTTGATGGAGTCGCTGGCCGACTCGCCGATCTTCCTCCTGTGCGTCTACCGGCCGGAGACGGATCACCGCTGTTGGCGGCTGGGAGCCATCGCGGAGCGCAAGTGCATCGAGCGGTTCCACGAGGTGCGCCTGCGGGAACTGACCACCGACGAGAGTCGGAAACTCGTCGATGCGCTCCTCAACATAGAGGATCTGCCCGAGTCCGTAAGTGACATGATCCTGGCGAAGGCCCACGGCAACCCGTTCTTCGTTGAGGAAGTCGTGCGGTCGCTCATCGACTCCGGCGTCGTCTATCTCGACGGCGATGTGTGGAAGGCGTCTGGGGCCATCGAGTCCGTCACGGTGCCGGAGACGGTGCAGAGCGTCGTCCTCACCCGTGTGGACCGATTGGAGGCGGAACTACGCCACGTGCTCCAGAGCGCCAGCGTGATTGGAAGGGTATTCCGTCGAAGGGTGTTGGAACGGGTTGCGACGCAGTCGTCGGACATCGAGCAGGCGCTGTGGGAACTCGAGGACCACGCACTGATTTACCAAGGTCGAACGGTGCCGGAACCGGAGTACGTGTTCCGGCACGCACTCACCCAGGACGCGGTGTACCAGACTGTCGTGCAGCATCGACGAGCGGAGTTTCACGGCTCCGTAGCTCGTGAGATGGAGGCCCTGTATGCCGACGACATCGATGCACACATCGAGCAGTTGGCGTACCACTACGAACTCAGCGACGACGATGGCAAGGCGGCGGAGTACCTCCTGCGAGCTGGAGAGAAGGCGCGACGGAACTACCTCAACGATGAGGCGACCGCGTATCTGACGAAGTGTCTGGAGATGCTCGAGGCGTTGCCCGAGACGGAATACACCGCACAGCAGCGGCTGGACGCCAACATGTCGCTTGGGAAGCTGCGGCATGGCGCCGCCAGTCCAGAGGAAGCGGAGAGGTGATTCAGGGAAGCGTTGACGCTCGCAGAGGCCATGGATGTCCCGGGCAGTGGCGTGGATACGCTGGTGGCTGGCCGACGCATTGTGGTGGCGCGGACCGTACGGGGAGTCGACTGCGGCCGGACAGAGCGGCCTGGCTCGAGGGTGACGATCGGTGCGTGGGATCCATCGTACTGATCGTCGCCGCCGACGTGAGCTGAGGGGTCATCTTCGGATATTGCGGGAACGACGGCGACACCCATCTACTCGTCACCGGCCTCGCGGGCTCCCCGCAGTTGCCGCGGACTGACGGCGGCAACACCCCGAACTGGCTGAGACACCGCGTGTTGGACGCCGCGACGGATCGAGACGCCATCGGCGCGAAGGTCGTCCTGCGCGCAGGCGGCCGGACGCAGACGCGGGAGGTCCGCGTCGCGTATAGCTACCTGTGCAGCAACGATCCGCGCGTGCTGTTCGGCCTCGGAGAGCAGGCGCAGGCGGACGAAATCGGCATTCGTTGGCCCAACGGCGACGCGCGCGCGCTGAGGGACATCCCCGCGAATCGCGAGATCGTCCCCTCCCAGGACGGGATCGTCGAAGGCGACCTGCCGCCGAGTCGATAGGCGCCCGACGCAACCGTCGAATCCGGTCGACGAAACCGTCGTCCGGCGCCGTCGTGGATGCGGTCGCGGGCGTTTCCTCCGGGGCCGCCAGGGCCCGTGGCTCGTGGCACGCTCCGTGCGTCGCCGTCGCGGTAACGTCGGCGACTGCTGCGAGCGAGGAAGGTGAATCATGCGAATGTGGATGACGGCCCTGGCGTGCGCCATTGCGTGCGCGATGTCGGCGCCTGCGGGCGCGGTGGATCGGTCCTATGCGATCGTCGGTACCGGGCAGACGACGTTCTACGATGCCCAGGGCGAAATCGCGGCGACTTCCGAGGGCGACGACTTCTACGGGCAGGACGCGCAAACCGTCGGCGCCGAGCCCTCCTACACCGACAACAGCGACGGCTCCGTCACGGACAACGTGACCGGGCTCATGTGGCAGCGGAGCTTCGAGGTGATGGGCTACGACGCGGCGGTCGAGCACGCGGCGGGGTCGACCCTCGCGGGCCATAGCGACTGGCGACTGCCGAGTATCAAGGAGATGTACTCGCTGATCGTGTTCAGCGGAGCCGACCCCAGCAGCCCTGACATGTTCAACGTCTCCGAGGGATCGGAGCCGTTCATCGATACGGATGTCTTCGACTTCGAATACGGCGCCAACGGCGAACGCATCATCGACTCGCAGTACGTCACATCGACCGTCTACACCGGTCTCACCATGGGACACGACGAGACGGTCTTCGGCGTGAACATGGCCGATGGGCGAATCAAGGGCTACCCGATGGCCGACCCTCGAACACGAGAGCCCAAGGCGTTCTCCGTGAAGCTCGTCCGAGGTAACGAGCTCTACGGCCACAACGACTTCATGGACAACGACGACGGCACGGTGAGCGACGCCGCCACGGGTATGATGTGGACAAAGCGCGACGGCGAGCGGGACATGGACTGGCAGGAGGCGCTGTCGTGGGCGCAACAGATGAACGACGAGCAGTACCTCGGCTACAGCGACTGGCGCCTACCGGACGCCAAGGAGTTGCACAGCATCGTCGACTACTCCCGTTCGCCGCAGGCGACAGGCGCCGCCGCCATCGACCCGGTCTTCGATATATCGACCATCGAAGACGAGGGCGGCATCGAGAACTACCCGTCGTTCTGGACCGGCACGACGCACGTGCGATCCGATGGCGACGCCGGATCGGCGGTGTACATCTGCTTTGGGGAGGCGCTCGGGTTTATGACGTTCCCCGGGTCCGCGGACGCAACGCTGCTCGACGTGCACGGCGCCGGCGCCCAACGCGCCGACCCGAAGACCGGCGACCCGGCCGACTACCCGTCAGGGCGCGGCCCACAAGGGGATGTCGTCAGGATATATCACTACGTGAGACTCGTGAGGGACATGGACGCGTCGCCGCAGGTAGGTAGCGCCTGGGACGTCAACCGCGACGGCGTGGTGGACATCGTCGACCTGGTTGTCGTCGCCTCTGCGTTCGGGGCATCGGGCGTGGATCTGGCCGGGGACGCCAACGGCGATGGCAGTGTGACGATCGTCGATCTGGTGATGGTGGCGTCGCACTTCGGAGAGGCCCGCGGGGTCATCGCGGCCGCGCCGCAGCTGCCCGGCACCGGCGACTCCGGCCTCATCCGGCAGTGGGTGATCCAGGCGAGGCGCGCCGACGACGGCTCCGACGCCTACCGCGCGGGCGTCGCCGTCCTGGAACGTCTTCTGAGCGGCGTCCCGGACGGCGCCACGGGGTTGCTGCCGAACTACCCCAACCCTTTCAACCCGGAGACGTGGATCCCGTTCGAGCTGAACGAGGCCGCAGAAGTCACCTTCACCATCTACGATGTCCTTGGGCGCGTCGTTCGGCGGATAGAGCTCGGCTATCGGGCTCCCGGCGTGTACCACGCGACGAGCAGCGCCGCGCACTGGGACGGCCGCAACGACCACAGCGAGGAGGTCGCGAGCGGCACGTACTTCGTCGGATTGAGGGCCGGCGATGTTCGGGAGACGCGACGCATCGTCGTCATGAAGTGAATCTTCCTGACCCAGTGAGCCGTGCCTTCCGGTAGGGTGGCGAGCCCGCCGGCCCCGCGCTATTACTTCCCAGAGCCGCAGGCATGGCGACGGCGCCTGGCGGCGAACTGAGGGGATGAGGAGATGAGACGCCGGATTGCGCTGACCGCGCTGATCGTGGTGAGCCTGGGGAGCGATGTCGCCCATTCACGTCGCTCCTGCCAGGGGATGTCCCTCCGTGGCCTGCGTGACCGGTCGACGGCCGAGTTCCACTTGCGCCCGGGAACACGGTTCCTCCCCGCGCAGGTTGACACGAGATACACCAGGCGCATCCGGGTCGTCTATATCGTCGCGCGGGACCAAACCAGTCTGCTTCCGACTTACGCGCCCATGATCCGCTCGAGCATGGAGCAAGCCCTGGCTTTCTTCGCCGAACAGAGGCAAGTCCATGGCTTCGGCACGAAGGACATAGAGGCCGTGCGAGACGCCAACGGGCAGATCGAAATCCAGACGGTCACGGCATTGCACGATTTCGAGCATTACCTTGCTATGGACCCAGACGATCCAACGTCGGCGGCCGGCCGATACGCCCTAGACATGGAGTTGGTGGACCGAACCGCACAGGGAGAACTGGACATCGACTTCAGTCACTCCATCGTCGTGGAAGTCTATGACATCGAGGTCGCCATGCTGGCTGAAGGGGGACCGTGGTATCCCGAAGGTGGCGTAGTCCAGATGGGCTTGGGTCAGGCGGCCTTCTGGGACGACGTTGCGCATGAGATCGGGCACGCTCTGGGGCTCATGCACGATTTCAACAGCCCATTGTTCATCATGAGCTACGGATCCCTGTGGAGCAGAGAGGCGGCGAGCCAGGCCCGGCTGTCAGCACAGAACGTCCGCTTCCTGAACACGTCGCGCTACGTCAACGACGCTGTTGGACTCGACACGGGCCCATCGTCTGTTCCTGTCGTCGAACCCCCTGATGGAAGCTATGACGCTGCAACCGACGCGACGCGTCTGACCTTCCGAGTAACGGATCCGGACGGCATCGGCGCCGTACAATTCCTTCCAACCACTCACTGGGCCCAGTTTCTGGACCAGCCGCCCGGGCAAATCGCTGCAGGACATCCTGAGCTGTATTGGGACGGCACTCGCGACGGTGGCGGCCGAACGGACGCGGAGTACACGTTCGAATTCCGCGCGGACCCGCCCGCCCAGGACCCGCTACCCGAGTCGCTCGGCGGTGATGGCATCGACCCGATCTGGAACGACGGAGGCATCTATCGGCAACGACATCGCGGGCGGGTGCGCGGCGTCGACCATGGCTACGCAATCTGGGTCATCGATCAGCACGGGTTCCTGGCCCTTGGGGAACTGGAGCTGCGTGAGCAGACATCCCCGGGCGCCTGGGATATCAACGGCGACGGTCTCATCGACATCGCCGACCTGGCGATGGTTGCCCGGTCGTTTGGCGTCAAGGGAGCGGACGTTCTTGGGGACGCGGATCGAGATGGCGTCGTGACGATCGTCGATCTGGTGATGGTGGCGTCGCACTTCGGGGAGGCGACCAGCGCCGTCGCGGCCGCCCCGCAACTGCCCAGGACGGGCGACTTCGACATCATCCAAGAGTGGCTGACCCAGGCGAATCGAGCCGACGATGGCTCCGAGGCGTACCGCGCGGGTGTTGCCGTCCTGAAGCGCCTGCTGAGCGGCATCCCCGTCGGCGTCACGCGGCTGCTGCCGAACTACCCGAACCCGCTCAACCCGGAGACGTGGATGCCGTTCGAGCTCACAGAGGCGGCGGATGTCACCGTCCGCATCTATGGGGAAGGCGGCGCCGTCGTACGCTCGTTGGACCTGGGTCGTCGCGCCGGAGGCCACTACACAAGCGCCACCGACGCCGCGTATTGGGACGGTCGCAACGAGTTGGGCGAACAGGTCGCCAGCGGCGTGTATGTCTACGAAATGCGGGCGGGCGACCACCGCGCGCTGCGACGCATGGCGTTGATGAAGTAATCTAGGCGCCGTTCGCCGTCGACTGCGACGGGGTTCCTCTCGAAGTGCCAGGATCGGCGAAGGCGACCTGCCGACGAGTCGGTGACCGCTGCACGCCCGACGCCGCTCCTTCGCGAACATCGCACGTCGTCCAGTGGCGAACCACTAGATGTGCTTGGGAACGACTATCCCGGCTTCCGCGGCCCATTGACACATGACCCGGTACCCCTCGCGTATGCGCGTTCGATGCTGCGGCCCACGGTGTCCGCCGAGAGGATGCGCGTTGGACTTTCCGCGCGCCTGCGTCACCTTCCGAGGCCTGTTCTTGACGGCGATAGTCAGGACACGGCGCGTCTCGCCCTCGTCGTCCTCGGCTTGCAGCGACCAGATCGACTGCCGACCCCGGCGACACGACTGGGCGTAGCTGGTGACGCAGTGACGCATCGACTGACCCTCGATGGCGAGCGCGCTCACGGTCGTGAGCTCGCTGACGCTCCAGCGTGTGCTCCCCGACTCGTCGGTCTCTACGAGTTCATACGCGTCGATGCCGGATGGGTCCCACGACTGCGCGGCTTGTTCCTCGCGCTCGCGTTCCTCGCGCTCGCGTTCCTCGCGCCATTCGTCCACCTCTGCCAGCAGGGCGCCGACCTTGCGCGTGCGCATCGAGAACCGGGGGTGTGGTGGACCTGCCTGGATCAATCGGCCGTCGTCGCACGCGATCTGCCGTGGTTCGTACTTCTGCTCGTGGATGTATGCCACGATCGAGTCGGCGCATCTCGGATCGAGCATCGGGTTGTAGACGAGGAATTTCACGACGGATTCCCAGAACTCCTCGTCCTGGAACGAACCCCCGAGCCGCGTCGCCACGACGGCCTCGGCCAGCGCCTCGCTGCCGTTCATGCCCACCACCTGCGCCCATCGCAACGCCTGGTCGACAGTGAACCAGCGCGGCGCCTGCATGAGCAAGTGGGCCATCCTCTTTGTCAGCCGGAGAGGGAGCCCGTCCACCTTGCGGATGTTCGTGCCGGCCGCAACGCGTACGAACCATCCCTGCCGCAGGCGCCCTACCGGGCCGACGCCTCGGAACCACACCGAGTCCATGAATCCGGGAACGTCGTATCGGGCGAGGAGATGCCTGGCCAGCGACGCGAACTGGCGGCGCGAGTTGTGACTGCCCGGCTGCCAATCCGTCGCAGGACGCACCCACGCCTCGTGGCGCAACGCCAGCGCGAGCATACCGTCGATGTACGTGTTGCCCGGCTCGTCGGCGAACTGCGGCACGGCGGCTTCGAGACTCAGTAGGTCTCCTCGTCTCTCGACCTGGCCGAGTATGGCGTATAGCGCGTCACGGGCGCCGAGCCGCGCGTCCGCCGCGGTGAAGGCGTCGTGTATCCTCGTGAGCGCCGGCGTGGGCATCGCGTCACGGGCGAGTTCGCGTTCGTGGACTCGCTGGATCGTACGCATCGGTTTTGTCGTCATACGCCGTGCGCTGACCAAAGCCACGTCGGCGCGCAGCCGGGCCGCCGTCCGTAGCTCGCGTCCGACCTGCGCCCGCGTCGTGGCCCGGCCCGGGCCGAAGCCGTGCGCCGAACGCCATCGCTCGTACGCTTCGTCCGACGGCAGGCCGAGAGCTTCGATGTGTTCCGGCATGCGCGCTTCGACCTGCGATTCCTCGGCATGCCTCCGGAATAGCGCGCGCTCCTCAGACCGTTCGCCCCACGTGATGGCGGCTGCGCCCGAGAGGCCGTGCATTCGGCGCCACGCGCGATACTCCGCCTCCGACGGGAAGCCGAGAGACTTCACGTGCGCGGCGATGTCCACATGGGCGCCCCCGCGGGCCCCATGCCGCCGCCTAGCTCGGCGAGCCATTCACACGTCCTCCCTGATCGCCATGGGCGCCCACCGCATGTGTCAGGACGCGGCGAGTACGCCCACCCCCACACGCGTACGGATGCATCGGCGTCCCAACCTGCCGCGGCAACCCGCGTCACGTCAGCGGGGACGTGACGGGGATCTGGCGCGCGCGCCACAACTCCTCCCGCGCAAGCGACGCCAAAGGGAGGCGGTTGAGATGCGCGTGCGGACGCGGTCATAATCGCGGCAGATGGTGGAGGAGAGCGACATGGCGTTCGTGCCGGACCAGGATCTGTACCGATTCATGCTCCGTGGCTACCACGTCTTCGACGAGCGCATACCCGCCGACCGACTACGCGACATGAACGCCACCATCGACGACATGGACGCGCGGGACTTCGATCCCGACGCGTACCCAGGAGTCGCCATCGAACGGCGGGACGGCGAGGACGGCGTCCGCATACAGGCGGTCGTGCGAAACATCATCGAGCTCGATCCTGCGTTCGGCGCCCTGATCGACTTGGACTACGTCTTGCCGTGGGTGGTCACGCTGCTCAATCGCCCGCCACGGATTACCGAGAACTACGGCTACTTCCGCGACGCGAACCGCCCGGCGGACTACCACGCCGTGCGGGACGGCGGGCAAACGCGCAACCTGAACCACCGAGGGTCGCCGCAGATCGAGATGGTGAAGCTCGTCGTCCCGCTCGCCGATCAGAACGCCGACACTGGGACGCTGTCCGTCATCCCGGGCAGTCATCTGGTGGACATGCGACCGCCGTTCGACCTCGACGACGCGGAAGCGCTCCCAGAGCTTCGCATCCTCGACCTCGCCGCCGGGCAGCCGGCGATATTCACCGAGAACCTGTACCACGCCGGATACCCCGGTGCGAACATGACGCGGCAGCGGCGCACGCTGTTCTTCTCCTACGAGCCGTCACACCATGCCGACTGGGTTGTCTCGCCGTCGGACGAGTGCGTCGCGCGGTGCACTCCTCGGCAGCGGAAGCTCCTCCGGCGCCCCGGACGATGGCATGAGGATTGGTCCGCCGAACTCCAGGCGATCGCCGAGTCCTCGCCTCGGGGCCGGTGATGGAATTGGCGACGCGCGATGAACTGCCCACGCTCCTGAACTCGCTCGGGCTTCGAGGACGTGGCGTTGAGGTCGGCGTCCAGGAGGGCAGGTTCTCGACGCATATCCTCGAACACTGGGAGGGCACACACCTCACGTCGGTGGACCCGTGGATGGCGGACGCCGCCGACGCGTACCGCGACGTCGCGAACGTCTCTCAGGCGCAACACGACCTGTGCCATCGACGGACGATTGCTCGACTTGCCCGCTATCGAGAGCGGAGCTCCATCTGGCGCATGACGTCCGAGGACGCCGCGGGACGCATCGCGCATGGCAGCCTCGACTTCGTGTACCTGGACGCCCGTCACGACTACGCATCGGTCACGCAAGACCTCGGGCTATGGCTTCCCACGCTCGGCCCTGGGGCGCTATTTGCCGGTCATGACTACATCGACGCCGTGTTCCCGAAGCTGGGGGAGTTCGGGGTGAAGTCCGCCGTCGACGGGTTCTTCGCGCGCTTGGGGCTAACCGTCCACGCCACGCGCGACGACGCGCCGTTCGCATCGTGGTTCGTGGAGATGCCGAAGGCATGACCTCACGAACCGGGAGTGAGAAAACGCCCCTCGGGCTAGGGCGTGTCTGACAAATGCTTGACCCAGACCACGATGGCTCCGATGAGGACAAAGGCATGATAGTTCCACGCGCGCTTCTCATATCGCGTGGCAATGCGGCGGAACTGCTTGAGCCGGCTGATCGCGCGTTCCACGCGATTGCGCTCGCGATACAGGTCTTTGTCGAACTTCGGACGACGACCCGGGTGACGTGAACGACGTTTG
>NYZG01000293.1 GCA_002687025.1 Candidatus Poribacteria bacterium | reverse complement strand
GCGACGGCGTCGACACCGACTGCGACGGCGACCCCGAGCCGTCCCCCTGCGACGAGCTCCCCCCGGGCGGTGAGGCCGACCCCGACCCGACCTGCGAGTGGGAGCCCCCGTCGGCAGAGGTCGGCGGCTGGCACAAGGACGGCGACTGGTTCAAGCACTTCCTCGACACCCCGGAGCAGGGCCTGCTCATCATCGTCATCTGGTCCGACATCAAGGCGCAGAGCGGGGGGACGTTCGTCGCGTGCGACTCGGTGAAGCCCATCGCGAAGTTCCTCGTCGACCGGCAGGAGGGATGCCTGCCGCAGGAGACGCATTTCGGACAGCTCATCGGGGAGTGCTCGGACTTCGCCGAGCTCACCGGCGAGACGGGCGATGTCGCCATCATCCACCCATATGTCCTGCACGCCGGGTCGCAGAACCCGTCGGGGATTCCGCGATTCATCACGAACCCGGCGGTCAGGCTGGCCGAGCCGATGAACTTCCATCGCGAGGACGCGTCCGACTACTCGCTCGTCGAGCGCGCTGTGCTCGAGGCGCTGGACGTGGACCACCTCGACTGGGCGCCGACGGCCGAGCGCGAGCGCGTGCACCCCAAGCGCGAGCAGATACAGCGCAAGATGCTCGAGGAGCAGAAGGCGCGCCTCGGCGTGGCGTAGGACGTCCGTCTGTCGAGCGAGGAGAGCATGTCGAAGACCGTCAGGCCCTACGGAGAGTGGCCGTCCCCGGTGACGTCCGAGGCGGTGGCGTCGGCGGGGATCAGCATCGGTCAGATCGGCGTGGACGGCTCCGACATCTACTGGGTCGAGAGGCGACCCGCCGACGCCGGTCGGTGCGTCTTGGTCCGGCGCACGACCGACGGCCCCATCGACGACGTCACGGACGCGCCGTGGAACGTCCGCACGCGCGCGCACGAATACGGAGGCGGCGACTTCCTGGCCCACGACGAGGTCGTGTACTTCTCCCAAGACGACGACCAGCGGCTGTACCGACTTGAGCAGGGCGGCCCCCCGGTAGCCATCACGCCGCCTGGGCCATGCCGATACGCAGACGCCACGTACGACGCGGCGCGCGGACGCATCGTCTGCGTCCGTGAGGACCATACCGGCGCCGGCGAGCCGGAAACGCGGCTCGTTAGCATTGACGCGGGAGGGTCCGGCGAGCCGATCCTGTTCCCGTGCGAGCATGACTTCGTGTCATCGCCGCGCGTGAGTCCCTGCGGCGGCCGTCTCGCGTGGCTGACGTGGGATCACCCGAACATGCCTTGGGACGGCACGACGCTGTGGGTCGCGGACCTCGACGCCGACGGCCGGCCCGCGGGGACGCGTCGCGTGGCGGGCGGCGATGACGAATCGGTCTTTCAGCCCGAGTGGTCGCCGTCTGGCGACCTGTACTTCGTCTCCGACCGCACGGGTTGGTGGAACTTGTATCGGCATCGCGCCGGCGCGGACGAGCATCTGCTGAACATGGACGCGGAATTCGGCAGGCCCCAGTGGGTGTTCGGCATGTCCACATACGCGGTCGTCTCCGACATGGATATCGTGTGTTCGTACACGCGCGACGGGCGATGGACGCTGCTTCGCCTGGACGTCGATTCGCGTGAGCGCCACGAGATGCGCGTCCCGTACACGCAGATCGCGGGGTTGCGGGCGGGAGATGGCTTCGTGGTCTTCCGGGGCGCATCGCCGTCACAGGCGGACAGCCTCGTCGTCCTGGACCTTGCGACTGCGGCCTCGCAGGTCGTCCGCGCGTCCCGTGACGACGCTCCCGCGCCGGGCATGGTGTCCGCCCCCGAAGCGATCCGCTTCCCGACGGAAGGTGGCAAGGAGGCGCACGCGTACTTCTACGCCCCGGCAAACGCGGATTACGAAGCGCCCGAAGACGAGGCGCCGCCGCTCATCGTCATCATCCACGGCGGCCCCACGAGTGCCACGACGGACACGTACAGCCCTTCTGTCCAGTACTGGACGACACGCGGATACGCGGTCCTGGACGTGAACTACGGCGGCAGCACCGGCTACGGACGCGAGTATCGCGAGCGGCTCAGAGACGCGTGGGGCATCGTGGACGTTGACGACTGCGTCAACGGCGCGCGCCACATGGCCGACATCGGCCGCGCCGACGGCGACCGGTTCATCATCCGGGGTGGCAGCGCGGGCGGATACAGCACGCTGGCAGCGCTGACTTTCCGCGATGTGTTCCGCGTCGGATGTAGCCGTTACGGCATCAGCGACCTCGCCGCGCTAGCCCACGACACGCACAAATTCGAGGCGCGGTACCTGGACCGCCTGATCGGCCCGTATCCCGAAGCGGAGGACATCTATGCGGAAAGATCGCCCATCCACTCCGCCGACCGGCTGTCGTGCCCGGTGATCTTCTTGCAGGGCCTCGATGATAAGGTCGTGCCTCCCAACCAGGCGGAGCGGATGGTGGACATCCTGCGGGATAAGGGCATCCCGGTGGCGTACGTGGCGTTCGAGGGCGAAGGACACGGCTTCCATCGGGCGGAGAACATCGCCGCCGCGCTCGACGCTGAGCAGTACTTCTACGCGCGCGTGCTCGAGTTCGAGCCGGCGGACGACCTCGCGCCGACGCCGATCGACAGCCTGCGCGACTAACCCTCGCCCGGTCGTCCGCCGACTAACCGGAGACTGACTCGGTATGGGTCTCGCGTGCGATGGGGTGGTCCCGACGGCTCCGAATGGAGGGCAAGACATGTCACCGACCGGGCGGCCATCGAGGGCGTTGGCGTCGGCCTTGGTCGGCGTGGGCATCGTCGCCGTCGCGCTGGCGGGCCTGTCCGCTTCCTGGGAAGCGCGGCAGCGGCGCGAGGGACTGGAGAGCCTGTTCGCGACGAACGCGGCGATACTCACCGGGGTTCTCGGGTTCTCGGGCCTCCAGAGCGCCCGCGCCCTGGAGGAGATCCGCACGTCGCTGACCGACAGGATCGAGGGACTCATCGACCGACTCCACGAGATGGACCAGCACGAACCCCTGACCGATGAGCATCTCCGGCAGGTCTCGCGGGCGGCCGGGTTGCTTCGCGTCGTCGTGCTCGATGCTGACGGTGAAGTTGCGGCGGAGCTCCAGCCGGCCGGGAGAGCTGGACGCTTCGGGCCCGGCCCGCCCGCGGGCAGACCGCGTCAGTGGGAGCCGCCCCGTCCAGAGGGCGGCCGCCGTCGCCCGACGATCGGCGACCCGCCTCCGCGCCGACATGAAGGCCGACAGCGGTTCGAGTTCCACGCGTCCGACCATCCTGAGATCGCCCAGATCCTGCAAGGCGAAACTGACTACGTGACGCTAGGCTTCGGAGGGCGTCGCGGAGGCCGCATGACCGCCGCGGCCCTCGGTCGTGAGCGCGGCGGCGCGATCGTTGCCATTGTGCAGGCGGAAGAGATGACACGTCTGCGTACGAACGCGGGACGCGAGGGCTTCCGCGAGATGCTCCTGGAGAAGGAGCCGGACATCGTCGATCTGACACTGGAGACCGAGGACGTGCCCGAGCCGAAGAAGGGCGAGGAGTTCACGTGGCACTGGGACGAATCCGACGGCGATACGACGTTTGTCGGCGTGCGGACGCTCCGTGGCTTCGACGGGAAACCCGCGCGCATCAGCGTGACGCTGAACGCCCAACCGTTCCGCGCGATCCAGCGCGCCGCCTGGACGCAGGGCATCGGTCGCGTCGCCCTTGTCGCCCTCGTCTTCATCGGCGCGTCCGCGCTGCTGTTCACGCGACAGAACGTGCAGTTGTTGACGACGGAGCGCGACCGCATACAGGACGAGGTGTACCGGCTGGAGGAGGAGTCGCGCCGGCGCGAGAAGCTCACCGCGATGGGCGAGTTGGCCGCGGGAGTCGCCCACGAGATACGCAGCCCGCTCAATGCGATGAGCATGGCGTCGCAACGCCTGGCCCGGGAGTTCGAGCCGCCGGAGGAAGCCGACGACTATCGCGAGCTCATCGACACGCTGAGATCGCAGTCCACACGCGTCGAGCAGGTCGTCGACCAGTTCCTGCGCTTCGCTCGGCCCGCCAAGATAGCGCCGGTACCGGGCGATCTCGCCGCGTTGGCGCGCGATGTCGGCGCACGGATGACGCCGGCCGCGGAGGCCCAGGGAGTATCCCTGGACGTCGACGCCCCTGAACGTCTGGAGCATGACTTCGACCCCATACAGCTCGCTCAGGTTGTCGAGAACCTCGTGCGAAACGCCCTGGAGGCGCAGCCGGACGGTGGCGCGATACGCATCACCCTCGCGGCCGACTCGGAGCAGACCGTGCTGACTGTCGCCGACGACGGCCCGGGCGTGCCGGAAGAGCAGTTGGCGCGCGTGTTCGACCTGTATTACACCACGAAGCCCAACGGCAACGGCCTCGGCCTTCCGATGGTCCACCAGATCGTGGCGGAGCACGGAGGCGCGACGCGCGTCCTCAGCGAGCCCGGCCACGGAGCTGCGGTCGAAATCACGTTACCCCTAAAGCAGGACGCCTGACAGTGCGGATACTGGTGATCGACGACGACGACGCGCAGCGACGCATGCTGCGCGGCTTCCTGCGCAAGTTGGGCCACGAGGTGTTCGACGCCGGGACCGGCGAAGAGGGCGTGGCCCTCGCGGAGCGTGAGGGCGCCTTGGACCTCGTCATCAGCGACATCCGTATGCCCGGCATCGACGGGCTGGAGGTGCTGCGACGCTTGCGGGCGATGTTCCCCGAGCTCGCCGTGTTACTGGCGACGGCGTTCGCGACGTACGCGCAGGCCGTCGAGGCCGCCAGGGCCGGGGCATGGGACTACCTCGCCAAGCCGCTCGACCTCGACGACCTCCGCGTGAAGATCTGGAAGATCGAGGGCGAGCTCGGGCGCGATGTGGGAGAGGCATCCGACACGCCGGGCGGCGACGGCTTCATCGCGGAGAGCCCCGCCATGCGCGATGTCCTGGCCCTGTTGGAGCGCGCCGCGCCGACGGACGCGACCATCCTGCTGCTAGGGGAGTCAGGGGTGGGCAAGAACGTCCTCGCGGAGCGCATCCACGAGAGATCGAAGCGCGCCGACGCCACGTTCGGCGTCGTGAGCTGCGCGGCCCTGCCCGAGACGCTCATCGAGAGCGAGCTGTTCGGCCATGAGAAGGGCGCGTACACCGGGGCGGACCGCGCGCGTGACGGGCGTTTCGAGGCGGCCGACGGCGGGACCCTTTTCCTGGACGAGATCGGTGAGGTGCCCTTGGCGACGCAGGTGAAGCTGCTGCGCGTGCTTCAAGAGCGCGTCGTGGAGCGCATAGGCGCATCCGGCAAGCCGATCAATGTCGACGTGCGAATCATCGCGGCGACCAACAGCGACCTCGAGGCCGCCGTGGACGCGGGAACGTTCCGTCAGGACCTGTTCTACCGGCTGAACGTCGTGGCCGTCGAAGTGCCGCCGTTGCGCGAGCGCCGCGCGGACATTCCGCCCCTCATCGACGCGTTTCTCCGTTCGCATACGCCCGAGGGACAGGCCCCACCCGCCCTCGACGAGGAGGCCGAGCGCGTCCTCCTGGCTCATGACTATCCGGGCAACGTCCGCGAACTGCAGAACGCCATCGAGCGGGCGGCGATACTGGCCCAGAGCGGCCGCATCACCACCATGGACCTGCCTCCCGCACTGACGCGTAGCACGCCGCCACCGTCGGCTCCGGCCGACACGCTGCCCGCGGCCGTCGAGGATCTCGAGCGTCAGTATATCGCCGAGGCGCTTCACGAGACAGACGGCGTGCAGACGCGCGCCGCCGAACGTCTCGGCATCACGGAACGCAACCTGCGCTACAAGCTCCAGAAGTACGGCCTCACGTCCTCTCGCGACTCGACGGGATAGTCGAGCGCTTCGACCATTTCGTCGACTCTCAACGCCTGCGGACGCCCGATACCACTGGTTCTAGGGCGACCTGCGTTGGCACGCCTGTTGCTCTGCGTGTCTCCACGAAACGCAACTTACGGTAAGACGCATGGCGAGACACATGCCGAGACACATGGAAGGACGGGAAATGAGAAGGATCCTCGCACACGCCACTGCGGCAGGACTCACAGTGGCGGCGTTCGGCGCCGCGATCGTACTGACGACCGGCTGCGGCGACGAGGCGATCGACCCCCTGGCCGCCGACGCCGGTTTGAGCGACGCGGACACGATCCTGGCGGCGCCGGGCTTCGCCGCCGCGGCCGGTGAGGACGCCGTGACGCGGGAGGTGACGCTGACCGACGACGGCGTCGTGATAACGATCGATTCCGACGACGCCGACGTCGTGGCCCACATCCAGGAGCGCGCCGCGCGTCACGCGGAGCGACCACAGCCGGCAGACGCGCCCGCCATCGAGGCCGCGGTCGAGAACACCGCGACCGGAGTGATCATCACGATCACCGGGGCCACCGAGGAAGCGATCGCGCACATCCAGGAGCGCGCAACGCAGGAACACGACGACCGCGGACCCCGCGGACGTCGAGGGCCGCGTCCTGACGGCGAGGGCGAGCGGGGTGAAGGTGTCGAACGCACGGTGACGCTGACCGACACCGGCGTCGAGATCCGCCTCGAATCCGACGACCCGGAGACCGTCGAGCGGATACAGAACCGACCCGACGACCGCCCAAGGCCGGCGGACGCGCGCGAGGACATCACCGTCACCGTGACGGACACCGAGAATGGGGTACTCATCACCATGACGGGCGAAACCGCGGAAGCGATCGAGTTCCTGCACTCGCGCGATCCCGAAGACCGCCCGCAGGATGGCGAGCGGCGGGACGACTCTCGCCCCCGGCCGCGTCGTCGATAGTTCCAACGCAAACGCGCCCCTGCGCAGCGTCGAGGCTGGCAGGCGAACAACCGACGAAGCGCCGCCTGCCGCCGCAGGCGGGCTTTGTCATTGCGACCCGCGGGGCAATGCATGGCGCCGGCAATGGCGCCGCGGGTCATGGTCTGGATGTGGACCTGTCGGTCGAGCCGCGCCGTCCTTGCCTGGGCGGGCCCGGCCTGTCGTGGCTTCGTCCCTGTTGCACGCCGCCGCCGGCCACGCTACGTTCGCTCCAGGGGGTGCGCATGACTGCATTCAGGGTGTTGATATACGCGAACATGGCGTTTGCCACGATCATGGCCGTCTCACGGATCAGCAGCATCCGTCGCGCCGATGAGCTCGCCGACGCCCGGGGCGAGACTGAACCGAAGGCGGAACGCCACCGACGTGTGCGGTTCACGCGTCTTGAGCGAGCTTCACTCGGCGGAATGCTCGCATCCCTCGTTGCTCTGCAGGCAGTGGTCCTGCTCGGGTCGCTCAAGACGGCCCACATGCTGTATCCCCGATTCGGCTGGGCCGCGTACCGGTCCTCCGCCACGTCCGCCGTTCTGCTCGTTGTGACGGTCGGCGTGCCGCTGTGCATAGCGACGGGGCGTCTGCCGCGCATTCTCGGCAAGCGATTCTCGTCATCTCGCGATGGGGACGCGTAGTTCTGCGGAGCGTGGCCCGAGGGCTGCGGGCAGATCCAAGGCGCCGCTGGCTCGCGGCCGACGCGTGCTGTCGTGCAGGCGGATACCTCGACGCTTCGGTGTTGCCTCTCACCTCGTTGTGCCTCTGAAGTCGCTGGTCCCGGACAGCAGAGGCCCAGCAAGCCGGCGCATCACCGCCCCAATTCCGCAGTTCCGCCCCAGCCTTCGGGCTGTCAGACGACCACTGCAGGGCCGGTACGTCCTGGGCGAGCCCAGAGTCACCACCACCAATGCAGAGCCCCGGATCATGAGAGAGCGGCGGACACGGCCCGCATCTGGGCCTCTCCCATCGTCCCATTTCGTGATGCTGTGGGCGTGAGGGCCCAACGACATGTCGATGTAGGGCATCCCGAGGTAGACGACGGGGCGAACGCACACCACTCTCTCGAGTTGCGACCTTGCACTCCAACGCCTCCTCGGGCAGCCGGGGGTGCGGTCGGCCCGCCAGCAGAGCGTCGATAGCCTCCACGCGACGGTCCTTCCGGGTCGCGGCCGCCTCGGGGTGTGGCGTGGCCGAGGCCGCGCGGCGCAATACAGGGCTGGTGGGCGTTCCCGACGTGGGCGCCAGTGTGCGCCGCGGCACGCGGGTGGCTACGTGTACAGATGTCGTATCGGTGCCGACGTAGACACAGGCACGGGCGAGAAGTCGCAAAGGAGATCGAGAATGCACGTCGCCGAGTGCATAGGGTGCGAGTCGTTTCCATGTGCGGATGTGCGGCATGAATGCTACATGGTCCCGGACATCGATGTGCGGCCGGAGGGTATCTCTGTAGTGATGATCTCTGAATCGGCGCCGAAGGATCCTGACGACTACTACTACGCAGCGGGGAATCCCCTGTTCGAGCAAACGACGGTTCAGGCATTCATCGACGCCGGGGAGAGGGTGTCGTCCATACCGGACATAAGGCAGTTGGGCGTGTACCTGACGACTGCCGTCAAGTG
>NYZG01000292.1 GCA_002687025.1 Candidatus Poribacteria bacterium | reverse complement strand
GTAGTCGTCTTCCTTCGTGGCCATGCCCCTCACACCGACGCCTCCGCGTCGCTGACTCTTGTAGGTGGAAACCGGAAGTCGCTTGATGTAGCCCGTGTCGGAGAGTGTGATGACGACCTTCTCGTCGACGATGAGGTCTTCCATCGAGAACTCGCCGGGATCGTCGATGATCTGCGTGCGTCGCTCGTCGCCGAACTCCTCCTTCACCGTCAGGAGTTCTTCCTTGACGATGTTGCGGACGAGCATGTCGCTTTCGAGGATGGCGCGATACTCTTCGACCTTGACGAGTAGGTCGGTGTATTCGTCGTTGATCTTCTGACGCTCGAGGCCGGTCAGTCGCCCCAGGGTCAACGCGAGGATTTCGCTCGCCTGCACCTCGGAGAGGTCGAACCGTTCGACGAGCGCGACGCGGGCCTCGGCCGGCGCGGTCGACGCTTGCACGATCTCGATGATCTCGTCGATGTAGGTGAGGGCGGTGCGATAGCCTTCGAGGATGTGCAGCCTGGCCTCGCCGCGGCGCAGCTCATAGGCGGTGCGCCGGCGCACGACCTCGCGGCGATGCTCGATGTAGTGGTAGAGCATCTCCTGCAGGTTCAGTTGCTTGGGTCTGCCGTCCACCAGGCACAGCATCAGCACGCTGAACGTCGTCTGCAGGGGCGTGTGCTTGAAGAGCTGATTCAGGATTACCTGAGCGATCTCTCCGCGCTTGAGCTCGATCACGACGCGCATTGAGCGATCCGACTCGTCGCGGACATCGGAGATGCCTTCGACGATCTTCTCATTGACGACGTGGGCGATGCTCTCCAGGAGCTTGTTCTTCTTGGTGTGGTAGGGGATCTCCGTGACGATGATCGACTCGCGCTCCTTGCCGCGTTCGATCATCGTCTTGGCGCGCAACGTGATGCCGCCCTGACCGGTGGTGTACGCGTCGTGTATCCCTTGCTTTCCGAGGATGATCCCACCCGTGGGGAAGTCCGGCCCTTTGATGTGCTCGCGCAGGTCGTCCAGCGTGGCGTCGGGATGGTCGAGGTAGTGCGTCAGCGCGTCGACAACCTCGCCCAGGTTCTGCGGCGGGATACGCGTCATGTATCCGACGCCGATGCCCGTCGTGCCGTTCACGAGGAGGTTTGGCAGTCGCGCAGGCAGGACGCTCGGTTCGTTCGTGGATTCCTTGTAGTTCGGGCGGAAGTCCACCGTGTCGCGGGCGATGTCGGCGAGCATTTCGGCGGCGAGCTTCTGCATGCGGACTTCGGTGTACCGCATGGCTCCGGGTGGGTCGCCGTCGATGGAGCCGAAGTTGCCCTGATGTTCAAGCAGCGGGTAGCGCATCGTCCACTCTTGCGCTAACCCTACGAGGGTTTCGTAGATGGGCTCGTTGCCGTGGGGGTGATAGTTCTTCATCACCTCGCCGACGACGCCGGCGCACTTGTCGGTCGGCCGGTCGTGTGTCAGACCCTCATCGTGCATCGCGTACAGGATGCGACGCGAACTCGGCTTGAGACCGTCTCGCACGTCGGGAATGGCGCGGTTGGTGTTTACGTTCACCGCGTAGGTCAGGTAGGCGTCACGCAGCTCTTCTTCGATCTGCCGCGTGACTACGTGACCACCGCGGTCGTCCATTTCCGGCGGCGGGGAGATCGCCATCGCTGTATCAGTCCTCTCTGGGGTCCGTACGAAGTGCCAGCCCTAATGATAGCCTAAAACGGCTCCATAGGCGGCATTGGGGCGGCATTGACGGCCCCGTGCAGGGGTACCACAACGCGATTCGAACGGTCCTACTTCCAGTAAACGAATGGGTACTCGCGGGGATTTCAGCAAGGGCGATGACGGGCGCCCGTGCGCGGTGTTCCGGCCGGCATGGATGGGTCCGCGTAGTGGAACGGCGGACGGCCCGCGATCATGGTCGCCTGGCATCTGGAGTCGTGCTCACTTCGCCGTAGAGCAGGCGCGTCGTTCAACAGGAGGCCGCGGCATCACTCCACGGGTTCGAAGATGATCCTGCGATAGGCGGTCAGGCTGTGCGCCCCGTCGTCGGCCACCTCGCAGATGACGTGGAAGGTCTTGCCTGCCGAATCGGCGGGTACCTCAACCGTGGCTTGGCGCGCCGCCGGCGATGCTGACTTCGTGGCCGTAGCTTCCCGGCCCGGGAATCACCCACCAGTTGAAGGTCAGATCGTCACCGTCTGGATCGTGCGACGCGGAGGCGTCGAGCGTCACCAACGCGCCCGGCTCCGGCGCCAGCGCGCTGCGCGGCGTCCCCCCAACTCGTGCGTTCGTCGCTCACAGCAGCGTGTTGATGTTGTTCTTGGGGTCTGAATAGTCCACAAAGTCGGTCGGACCGGTTCCGTTGAGGAACTCCTCGACATTCGTGTATCCGTCGCCGTCCTTGTCCGTCGACCCGTCGGACGCATCATGGGGATCGAACCCGTATTGGTCTTCCCATTCGTCGGACATGCCGTCACCGTCGGTGTCTGTCGGCGCGGGCGCGCTCTTGAGTTCCGGCCAGCCGCCGACGTCGGTCTGCGAATCGATGATGCCGCTCGGCTTCGAGGGATCGGACACCTTCCTGTCCTGTTTGTAAGTCGCGCCCTCATAGGTCGCATAGCCACCGCGCGTTTCCTCGACAATGCGCGCGTCTAGGGCGTCGCGTTTGGGCAATGTCGCGCCTGCATGCTCAAGCACGGAGAGGTAGGCGTCCTCGGCGGTTTGCTGACCTATCGGCATCGATTCCCAAGGCTCGTCGAGCCTGATCGCCGCGATGTGCTCGCCGCCGTGCTGAGGTTGCACGCCGCCGTTCCAGTTGTCGGCGTTGACCTCCGGGGCGCCATGAACGACGTTGTCCGCGACGTGCCATCTGCCGAAGTCGTCGGCCTCATCGCGCGATGACGGGCTGACGATGCGGCGCGAGACGGCGCCCGGAACCGTCGCCGGCCCCGGCTTGTAGTAGTTGGCCACCATGTTGATGGTGGAGAAATCGAACCTGTCATTGCCCTGCTGCTGCTTCTCGCCTCCGTACGCGCTGTTATAGCCCCAGTTGTAGATCACATTGTTTCGGTAGTCGGTGTATCCACTGCCCGAGGCGAAGCGAGGGGTCCGGCTGGTGTGGTGCGCCAGCAGATTGTGGTGATACGTGCTGTGGTTCGATCCCCAAATGCCGCCGTACCCATGCGCGCCTTTGGAGTGGTTGGAGCGGTACATGCTCTCCGCGATCAGGCACCACTGGACGGTGATGTTCTCGCCGTGATAGACCGACATGGTCTCATCGACGCTCCAGCTCGCTGAGACGTGGTCGATGATTATGTTCGTGTGGTAGCGGCTCGATACGGCATCGGCATCGTCGCCCGACTCATCGCCAAATCTCACCCTCAGATACCGGATGATCACCTCGTCGGCATCGATCGAAAGGGGGAACCCCCTGAGACAGATGCCGTCTCCCGGCGCGGTCTGTCCGGCGATCGTGATATAGGGGTTGGCGATCTTCATCCGGCGCTCAAGAGGGATCGTGCCGGAGACGCGGAACACTACTGTCCTTGGTCCATCGGCTTCACAGGCCGCGCGCAAGCTGCCGGGCCCAGAATCGTCCAGATTCGTCACGGCCAGCACTCGCCCGCCCCTTCCTCCACGCGTCACCGAACCGTACCCTTCCGCGCCCGGAAATGCCGGGACCTGAGGGGTATCCGACGCGAATGCGCTCGGAGTCAGGGCAAGAAGGCCCACGCATAGAACTAGGAGGCCGCGGCATGAATGCTCAAGTCTCTGTTCGGGCATGGTTCTCCTTCGGCGCTTCCGAGATCGACTTACCGGTCGAGTCGCCGGTCATAGCCGGGCGTCGCCGTCACGATCACGCGTTGGTAACGCGTAAGCGGCGGCGCGCCGCTGTCCGTGGGTCCACAGGTGATGTGGGTCGTTTTCCGGGCGACGAACGGGAGTCAGGGCTATCGATCGAGCCACGCGGCATACCGGTCCGCGACGCGTCGACCCCAACCACCGTACCACGAGTACCCGTTGCGGCGTTCATGCTCGATTTCGGCCAGGGAGTATTTGATGACCCCGTCGCGGCCGCTAAAGATGGGGCGGTTCGAGCCGATCTCGTAGAAGCGCGCCCACACCGGAGACGCGTCCGGGTCTTTCACGACGATGCGGTCGTCGTCCGTGCGCTCCAGTCGGATCCCTACGAGACCGGACCCCTCGAACCATGCGGCCCCCGCGTTGACCGCGTCTGCGATCTCCTCCGACGGGTCTTCCTGATCCATCAGGAACGTCAGAATCCCGGCGCTTTCCGCGCCGCTCAGAGATGGGTGTTCATACGACCGGGCGCCGCGTGGCTCCAGCGTGCCCGCGTCGTGTTGGGCGCACCAGACCGTCTTCCGACCGTCCACGACGACCTGCGCGTTCAGGATGCAGGACAGCCCGCGTTCCCACGCCTCGTGGACCCCCCGCAGACGATCCTGTCCGATGAAGGCGTACGCCTCATCCTCAATGACCGTTTGCAGTAGGCGCACTACGCCGATCATCGCGTCGTCATTGAACGTGATGTGGTCCGAGTAGCGGCTTCGTAGCGGGTACCGCTGCGGGAAGCCGCCGTTGGGGTACTGCGCGCTGAGGATGTAGTCGATGACCCGGATGCAGGCGTCGGCGTATGTCCTGTCTTCTGTCGCCCAGTACATGTGCGCGATGAAGGGAAGCTGCCCGTAGGTCGCCCCGTTGTCGAACGTGGAGTACAGATCTGCCGGAGCGCCGTCGTACGGTTTCGAGACCATTTCGTCGTTCTTGGTGAAGCCACCGTGAGGGCCCTGGTACGTCAGGATGTTGCTCGCGATACGGTTCGCTTCGTCCGACGCGAACCATTCGACCGCCTTGTCGTCATAGTCCCGCCAGCGATAGCGCTGAGCCTCGGACAGCGGCGCGAACAGAAATGCGGTGACCAGCAACGAGCCGACGAACGTGATTCTCTTGCTGATAGTACGACCTCCCGTGGTTCCAGTGGAATCCATGATCTGAGTGAAATCACGCGTGCAGTGCTAACGACGAACCCGCATGTCGCCGCCGGCGCCACAGTCACGGCGAATACCCGTGTCCGCATCGCCAGCGCTGCAGTGCGTGCCTGTACGACCATCCCTGCCTCCGGCGCCCTCGCGCGTGGTCGACAGAGACTATGAGACCACACTCGTCTTGCGGTTCTGTTTCCCCCGCGACCAAGAGAGTGTTAAATGCGTAGCGGCGACGCCTGCGAGCGGTCGGGACGTTCCTGCCGTCCGTCCGCCGCCCCATACGGCGCCGTCACAGTCTGTCTCTGAGCGAGTCCCAGTGGCGGGATCACGGGCAGGCATCGGTAGGCGATCCCTGGGTTTGCGGCTGCCTCTCGGCCTGGGGCTGAGCCAGGACTGCATCAAGGCGAGCCCCGGGGATGACGCGCTGACGGCCGGGGGTCCCGTCCTCGAGCGAACGGGACACGGGCCGTACGTCGACCATCAGTCGGCGACGATCGCCTGGTACACGAGATTCGGGAACAGTCCGCCGTTGAACCGTCCAGCTCCGGCGGACTGCGTCTGGGTAAGTACGATCAGGAACATGTCCTCCGCCGGGTCGATGGAGAACGTCGTGCCGTAGTACCCGCCCCATCCATACGTCCCTTCGGACGCGATCCCGTGTGTGGAGCTCTGCGGCCCGGCGAGGTGGAACCCCAGACCGAAGCGGGCGCCGGATTCGCCACCGAAGGGCAGGTCCCGGATGTGGTTCGTCGTCATGAACGCGACGGTTCTCGGGGACAGAATCCGCGCGCCGTCGAGTTCTCCGCCGTTCAGCAGGGCCTGGCAGAATCGACCGTAATCATGCACCGTCGAGCTAAGGCCGGCCCCGCCTGAGAAGTACGTCCCCGGCCCCTCAAACGGGTACCGCGCCCACGTGGAGCGGGCCGGATCCGAATCGAGCAGCGCCATGTCGCCGTCGTCGTTCTCCTCGTACGGAGTCGCGAACGACGCGGCTTGGTCGCCGTCGACGTGGAACGCCGTGTCGTCCATGCCGAGGGGCTCGAACATCCGCACCCGCAGGAAATCCGCGAAGCTCATGCCCGAGACTACCTCGATCAGCCGCCCCAACACGTCGATCGATAAGCCGTACGTGAACTGGTCGCCCGGGTGGTGGTTCAGGGGGACGCTCGCGATACGTCGCACGCCCTCCTCGATCGTCGAGTCGATGATCCCGAGGCCGTCCCAGAGGCCGGCGTTGTCGTACAGATCGCCGATCACGCCGCCGCTGAATATCGGGTACGCGATACCCGACGTGTGCGTGAGCAGGTGATGGATCGTAATGGGACGCTCCGCCGGAACGAGGGTGTGGGTCTCCGCCCCGTCTTCCTCGACACTGTTCAGGACGTACGGATTCGAGAACTCCGGGAGGTAGTCCGACACGGGGTCGGTCAGCAGGAACGCTCCCTCCTCGAACAGCATCATGACGGCGACGCTCGTGATGGGTTTGGTCATCGACGCCATGCGGAAGCGCGTCGAGAGCTCCATCGGCCGTTCGGCTTCGCGATCCGCCAACCCCTCGGCGCGCAGGTAAACGACGCTGCCGTGACGAGCGACCATCGCCACCACGCCGACGATGTCGCCGTCCTCGACCGCCCGCGACAGCACGGGGTCGATCCGCGCGAGCCGTTCGGCCGACATGCCCACGCTCGTGGGGTCGGCGATCGGAGTCGACTGCGCGAACGCCGCCGCCACGCACAGCATGAACGCGACAACGAGTGGGTATGTCTGTCGGCGAGATGTCATCGGCGTGGTCTCCTTATGGGTTCCGATTTGCCCGCGGCAGGACGGTGGCCCGCGGCCGCACGCCTTGCCCGCTCCCGGGATGGACGACGCATCGTGCGGGCGATGGACGGCCCGGCCTTGGGGATGTCTCTCCGCGTGGTGTCCCTATTCTCTTCCCTTACGTCGCAGCCGGTCTACCAGCCCTATCAGATCGCCCAACGTGTCGAGCGACGGATGTTCAGAACGCCTCCTGTCCACCAGGTCACCGCGCCCTGGCCAGCGACGCAGAAACCACAGGGCGCAACACGGGACGAGACCGGCGCGAGCCGCCCCCGTGAGTTCCTCACTCCCTCCGTCGCCGACGAAGAGGGTCGCGGCGGGCGCAACGTCGAGACGGTCGCAAGCTAGGTGGTATATGCGTGGGTTCGGCTTGATCGACGCGACCTCGTACGAGAAGACCGGGTCAGGGATGAGAGACGCAAGCGGCGGCGCTGACCAACTCGCGACCTCATCCGCGGTGCAGTTCGAAATGAGCCCGATCCGAACACCCTCGCGCTCAATCTGCCGCAACGCGTCGATCACGTCGTCCTCGACGCGCTGGAAGGGCTTTGCCTTCTCGGAAAGTCGTTCCTGCTGCAGTTCGCGGAGCAAGCCCTCATCCGGCGTGCCGCCGAGGGCCTCGACTATGTCGCGCAGGACGCTGGCGAAGTCGGTGAACCGTCCGGCCATCCGTCGCTCGTAGCGAGCGCCATACTCGGCGGCGAAGGCGGCCGGGTCCACCCCAAGTCGCTGGGAGATGGTGGCCCGCGGCGGCGACCATTCAGGGTCGTATTCGGTGACGAGTGTTTCGTACAGGTCGAAGACGACCGCCTCCAACATGTCTACTCCCTACCAGGTCACCATCGGCGCCACGCCACCTGGTCGCGCAGCCATCTTATCGACGACGCGCCTCGGACAGGGCCGATCCCTTGATGCGCCCAAGTGAAGTGGCAAACGCCCGGCGGCGGGACACCGGCAGTGGTTCGAGCGTCACGTCGAAGGACCCCGCCGTCGGGTGAAGCGGGACCTCGTGACGCAGGCCGCGCGTTCCGTCGGCCTCCAGCGTGTAGATGCCGGAGCCGTCGTCTCCCCTGTGCAATACGGCGATCTCTTCGGCGGATATCCACACTGGGTGGAGATACAGTCCCGCGACGCGGGTGATCCGGCGCGCATTCGCTCCCTCGTCGTCGGCGACGTACAGATGCTCCTCCTGAGACGCCGACACCCACGCGATCTGCCGACCGCCGGGCGACCACGCAGGCTGCATCTGCGAGCCCGGCGCGTCGGTGATCCGCCGTGGCGGACGGAGGCCCTCCGCGTCCACCTTCCATATCTGCCGTCCCACGACATCCCGGACATCGGCGGAGAAGAGGATGGAGAGCCCGTCCGGCGCCCACGCCACCGAGTACTTCACGCCGGGAGAATCCGTGACCTGTCTCTCGGCCCCGCCGTCGATCTCCATGACGAATATGTTCGAGGAGCCCCCGCGCGTAGCCGCGAAGGCGATATGCCTCCCGTTCGGCGCCCAGTCGGCCGGGTATTCCTTGGCGTCGTCGTCCGTCAACTGCCGAATCCGACCGTTGCTGGCGTTCATGACGTACACATCGGTCGGGCCGCCGCGCGTCGAGAGGAAGAGAATGCGCTGCCCATCGGGAGACCATCTTGGGTAGGCGTCCGTCGCCGGGCTGTCCGTAAGGCGATGCGTCTCGGCGCCTGTCCCGTCCGTGGCGAACAGCTCGCGGTTGAGAGCGCGCATGTCATCGGCGCTCGAATAGACGATCCGCGCCGTCGCCGGCAGGGCCGCGCCTGCTGACCTCAGCAAGCCAAGCATTACGATGCAGCATGACGCCACGGGCCGGAGGAGGCCCCGGATATGGGTGGCAGGCGTCTGCGATCGTCGCTGGCGCGCCATGAGACCGACTCCCGACCAAGGCTCACCGCGGGTCGCCACGATGCAGGCGGCCACGCCATCGGTGGGTTCCAGCATCCTCTGCGACCGCCGTCGCCGGAAGCTTACTCACCGCGCGCGAGGGTGGCAATACGACCGTGCCCGGTCGATAGGGCAGGTCAGCGATCTTCCAGACCCACGCGCTTGATCCAGTACACGCCGTCGTAGTCTTCGCCCGTGCGTTCGCTGTGGTATATCGCGGGATGCGCACAGAACCCCAGTTTGACCTTGACGGCGTAGTTCTCGACACGCGTCATGTCGCTCCACGACCGCATCTGATAGCATCCGAGGCGCCCTGCGAAGCGCAACGCCTCCCGCTGGAGAGCGGCGCCCACGCCACGGGCCCGGCAGTCCTTCCTCACGGCAAACGTCTGCACGTAGGCCTCGGTGAGCGGCTCGCCGCGTGCGTGGACGACCGGGGCGTTCGCGTCGCGTGATAGCGGCTGCACCTCAAACGTGAGGAACCCCACGACGATCGGCCCCTCGGCGGCCACGAGCGCATGAGAGTTCGGCTTGAGGCGCTCGTCATCCAGCGCCCACCGAGCCTGGTCCTCCTCACGGATCAGCGCCACGAGTTCCCGCCACCGGGCGTGCGACTCGTCCCATGTATCGATGGCGTAGTTCATGTGCGCTATATGCCCGCCCCGTCAGCGCCAAGCGCACGGCAGAGCTGTCCCAATGCCTCCCGATGGTGGTCGGCTCGCGCCGTCCCGGCATTGATCCAGCTCAGCTTCTCCAGGTAGGGGAACGCTCGATAGAGTCGGACGGCCCGGTCGTCCCGAGGGAGCGGCCCATACCCCTTCTCGAACTGGGCGTAGTCGAAGTACGGCCCGGCGCCGTCCCGATCCCCGAGGTAGTAGGCCATCCACGTGAATTCGTACAGAGGGTCGCCCCCGATGCAGTCCTCATAGTCGATAAAGCCGGTGATCGCCCGGGAGGCAGCGTCGTAGAGGATGTTGGCGAAGCCGAGTGATTCCATGTGAAGCAGCGCGGCCCGACCGAGGGCGAGTTCACGCAGTCTGGGGTACCACCGGCGGCGCAGCAGCGCATGCAGATCGTCGCCGATGCTTCCTCGCCGAGAGCACGCGTCCATCAGCTGTGCGGCGGCTGCGGCGAGGAAGTCCGGCCAACCCTCGAAGTAGGTGGCGCCCGCGTCGTCAACGGGTCCATATCCACCTACGGACACTGAGTGCAGCCTGGACAGTATCACGCCGAACTCCGCCTCGTCGTACGGACATCCTGCCCACTGTTCGTAGTCGGCGATGTATTCGCCGGGCAGCTGTTTCATCAGGACGAATCCGCGCTCCCTGTCCGAATGGACGATCTCAGGAGCGGGGATCGAGAGGCCATGGGCGACGGAGGTTGCCCAGCGCTGGTCGAACCAGTTCCCGACGTCAACGGTTTCCGGCAGATACGCGGTATGCCAGCCCTGTCGGCCTTTCGGCATTCGCAGGACGTAGTCGGCTCTGCTGGTCCGCACGCGGAAGATGCGCGAATGGGCGCCGCCGTTGTCGACTACCAGCGGATTCGTCGCCAGAACCTGAAGCCCGAGGATATCTTCGAGGTGTTCTTTCGTGGGAAGGCACATCAGATACCCTCCTTCCCCGACTGGCGGCATATGCGTCGGGATCAACTCGCGCCGCCCCTAACAGCGCGCCGCATAGGCCGCCACGGATCGGCCGCATGCGTCACCCCGGCGCGAACCGGTTATCTCGGGAGTGGCGACGGCTACAGGCGATCCGCCTTCCTGACGGTATCCCCAACGCTCACCGTCCCTTCCTGCACGATCTGGGCGAGTATTCCGCGCAGGCGCATCGATTTACCTGTCTTGGAGTTGACGAACTTGACGGCGGCCATGCCGTAGCGTTCCTTGAACAGGTCGCAACCCGTGTGGGGAATGTCCGATATCTCGACAACAGCCGGGCCGATATGAAGACGGTCGCCCGGCGCCAGGTTCTCCTCGCCCAGGTCGAAATCGACGAACAACTGGTCCCCGGCCCACTTCCACCTGTCCCGCGAACCGGCGACGACGTCCACGGCCCGGCAATTCATGATCGCCAGTTGCACCGCGGGGTCTGACGAGCCGTCCTCCAGCTTCTTCCAGCAGTTCCTGACCCAGAAGTCGCCTTCCACGCCGAGCTCGGGAGAAAACAGGCAGCTCTCGAGCTCTTCGCGCTGGCCGGGCTCGGGGCGGATGCAGATCCCTTCGACCGCTCCTGTCTCGGCGGGAGTCGCCTCAATCCAGTCGAGTCGGGCGTCGATCTGTTCGGCGGTAAGGTGCATGGGCGCATGGTCGATACCGGGCATAGCCTCTCCTCATGGGGGTCTGGCGAGCGTACACCGACGCTGTGAAGGTAGGAGCCGCACAGACCGGCCACGGCCTCGGCCGGCGCCGCGCGCGACGATTCTGCGATGAGCTATCCGCCGGACAGGGCAGGCGTCAGACGCCGTGTCCGGTATGGACGCACATGCCTCCCACCCTCACGCAGACTAGCGGCTCTGCTCGCGGGAGACAACCGCGAGCGCTGCCTGGCAGGTGGACCTTCGCCGCTGATGGCAGCGGCGCCCGGGTTCCTTGAATTCGCCTGCCTTCAACGCTTACGATACGCTCACTCACTCCTCAGCAACTCAGACCAGGCGCCGACGCTCCCCCGTGGATGTAAGTCTCCTCGCGACGCAGATCGTGAACGCCCTGACGCTGGGGGGTATCTATGCCCTGATCGCCGTCGGGTACACGATGGTCTACGGGATCATCAAGCTCATCAATTTCGCCCACGGCGAGATATACATGATGGGCGCGTTCACGGGCATCTTGCTGGTCGGCGTGGGCGTGCCGTTCTTCCTTGCGCTTCCCGCGTCGATGGTTCTGTGCGCGCTCCTCGGCATCTTCATCGACCGCCTGGCTTACCGTCCGCTACGGACGGCTCCGCGCTTATCGGCGCTGATTACGGCCATCGGCGTGTCGCTCTTCCTACAGAATCTGGCGATGCTGATGTGGTCCGCCTCGGAGCGGCCGTTCCCGGACCTCTACCCCGCCTTCATGGTGCGCCCGACGGGCGCGGATGCCGCGTCCCACGGCGACCAATACCTGGACAACGTGGCGATCAAGTTGACGGAGCGCGCAGGCGCCTCCCTCGGGCCCCGGAATACAACGCGTGACGGCGACGGTCTCAAAGTCGAGTTCCCGTTGGGCTCGACTTCTGGTGACGCCAGGCGCGCCCTACGCGAAACGCGTCGCGAGACGCTGGCGGACATGCCCGGCCTGGACCTATCGGCCGATGAGCAGAGCCTGGACCACTTCCTCAACAAGCCGGCGCTCTCCGTCGATCTCGGTGGCGCGCGCCCCGTCGAGATACGGTGGAAGGTCGTCTTCATCTGGGCTTCCACCATCGTGCTGATGGCGCTCCTTGAAGCCGTCGTGCAACGAACGAGAGTTGGGAAGGCGATGCGCGCGTGCGCCCTGGACAAAGTGACCGCCGCGCTCATGGGCATTGACGTGAACCGCATCATCGCGCTGACGTTCGCCCTCGGCTCGGCGATGGCGGCTGCGGCGGGAATCCTCTTTGGGCTGTATCGGGGGAGCGGCATCGGGTACCGGATGGGCTTCCACCCGGGCGTTATCGCGTTTGCCGCGGCGGTGCTGGGCGGCATCGGCAACATCCGCGGCGCCATGCTCGGGGGTCTCGTGCTGGGAATTGTCCAGGTTATCAGCAGCGCCTACATCACCGACTGGCTGGGCAACTGGCTCCGCGGCGCCCCACTCAGCTCCAACTACGCCTTCGCGTTCGCGTTCGGACTCCTCATCCTGGTCATCCTCGTCCGGCCGACGGGCCTCCTTGGACGAGGGACGACGGAACGGGCGTGACGCATCATGGGTAACGTGATCGTCGCCGCGCGTAGCGCATGCGACCGATGGTGGCGCGACACCACCGGAAAGCCCGCGCACAGGCTCGGCGGGGCGATTCTGCTGCTGCTCGTGGTAGGGTCTCTGCTGGCCCCGCTGCTGCCGCTGCCCATGCAGTACCGCGCGCGCATCTCGGACATCTTCCTGCTCTGCATCCTCTACTCGATCGTCGCGCTGGCCCTGAACATCGTTACGGGCTACACGGGTCTGCTCGACCTGGGCGTGGTGGCGTTCGCGTCGATCGGCGCGTACACCGCGACGATCCTCTACGACCGGCCGTGGATGCAGTTTCCCGGCTCGTTTGTCGTCGTGCTGATCGTCGGCGGCCTTCACGCCGCGGTGTGGGGCCTGATACGCGGGGCGCCGACGTTGCGCCTCTCGGGCGACTACTACGCCATCGTGACGTTCGCCTTCGCGGAGATCATCCGTGTCATCATCCGCAGCGAGTCGTGGCTGACCGGCGGCGGCGCGGGGTTCAAGAACTTCCCCTCGATCAACGCGTGGGGCGCCAAGCTGGTCGGCGGCGAATACAGCGGCATGCTGAAGTCCGCCGGGCAGTGGGAGTACCCGTCGGGTGGGCAGTGGTTTGGCTCCTCGCCTCACTTCTACTACCTATGCCTGTTCGTCCTCGTGTTGACCGTTGGGGTCATGCGACGCCTGGAGAAGTCGCGGATGGGTCGCGCGTGGTTCGCCATCAAGGCGGACGAGACGTCGGCGATGACCAGCGGCATCGACCTCACGACGAACAAGCTGAACGCCTTCGGCATATCGGCATTCATCGCAGGCGTAGGCGGCGCGCTGCTCGGGTTCAAGACGGGCACTGTGTCGACGAACGTCTTCGACTTCTGGTTCTCCGTGGTCGTCCTCTGTGGGCTGGTGCTCGGGGGCATGGGGTCGATTCGCGGCGCGCTCGTCGGCACGTATCTCGTCTACGGCCTCGGCGAGGTGCTGCGCGAGCAGGTGACGATCGGATCAATCGTGCTGGAGGTCGACGACCGCGCGCGCTTCTTGATGTTCGGCGCGCTGCTCGTGGTCGTGATGGTGTTCCGTCCGCAGGGGTTCCTGCCGCGCAAGCGTTCCTCCGCCGATGACCCGAGCCGGACAGCGGAGCGGTCCGACCTGTACCACCTCGAGGACCGCGCCTGATGTCACCGGTGATCCTCAAGGTGGAAGCCCTGACCAAGCGATTCGGCGGCATTCATGCCGTCGACGATGTGACGTTCGACGTGCAGCGGGGCAGCATCACGAGCCTCATCGGCCCGAACGGCGCCGGCAAGACCACCGTCTTCAACGTGGCGACGGGGCTCTACGAGAAGACATCCGGCGCGATACGGTTCGAGCCTGACGGCGCCGGCAGCGTAGATGTGACTGAACGCGTCTTCGACCCGCTGCACGCCACGCTGGTTTCCGGAGCAAGCGCAGGGCTGGGTCTTATCGCGCTGATGGTTCCCGCCGCGCGACGGAAGCTCTACTACCGGGCGCGCACGCCGGATTCTCTGACCCGCCTCGGAATCGCGCGCACGTTCCAGAACATCCGCCTATTCAGCGACCTGTCCGTAGTCGACAACGTGAAGGTCGGTCTGCACGGGCGCGTGCGCAGCAATGCCGTGGACGCCGCCCTAACGAGCCCGCGACATCGTCGCGAGGAGCGCGAGATCGAGGACGCC
>NYZG01000291.1 GCA_002687025.1 Candidatus Poribacteria bacterium | reverse complement strand
CGAACGGGACGGCGCTGTGGGCGTGGCCGTCGCGACGAGCCGCCCGCTTACCGGGTCGATACTCGATGTAGCGTTCGAGACGGCTCCCGGCATGCGTGAGCCGGCTTCGGGCGTCATCCGCGCGTCGCGGGTGCGGCTGAACGGCGCCAACGTGGACACGACGTTCGAGTACGCGTATCGCGTCGAGCCGTATCGCACGCGCCTGATGGCGAACTACCCGAACCCGTTCAACCCCGAGACGTGGATACCGTTCGAGTTGGCCGAGACGTCGGACGTCACGATCCGTATCTACGACCTCGCCGGGAGTCGAGTTCGCACGCTGAATCTGGGGTCAACCCCGCCGGGCGCGTATTCGTCGCCGGGCCGTGCCGCGCACTGGGACGGGACGAACGACGAAGGGGAATCAGTGGCGAGCGGGATGTACTTGTACGAGTTGGGAGTGGCCGGCGAGCGTTCGGTACGCCGAATGGTCGTGCTGAAGTGAGCCGCTCCGTGGTTGACAGGCGACCGACCGGCCCAATAGACCACCTGACGAACGATCGAGACGTTTGTCTTCCGCGTAAAATGGGCGGCCGCACAACATGGGCCGCCCATTACTGCGCACGGGCGCCCTTCCTCGGGCCGGCGCGGAAGTTCGACATGTCGGGCGTGGGATCGCGGCGACTGGCGCAGGTGGGACGATAGGGTCGCTCGCCGCAAAGGCGACGAGCGACCGAAGAACGTTCATCTTCCGCTGAGAAACAACCACCTCGTAGAGGCGAGATACGGAGAAGAGCACGAGCCGGGACAGGCGAGCGTTACACCGTGGTCAGCGACCGTCAGGGGCCCGGTAGTAGGACGCGCCATCCATGAGCAGGCTCCCCTGCTCGCCGCGCGCCACCGACAGCACGCGCGTTTCCGGGATGGGTGACCTCCCCGACGCGCGCGTCCCGTCCAGCCACGACACGTCCTCGGTCGTAAACCGACACGGGACGTCGAATGACCCGTCCGCGTTGCGTCGGTCGCTCACGAGATATACGCCTTCCCAGACTGCGCGGCGATATACCCCGTCGGCTTTGTCTGTGAGTGTGCTGACGACAACTACGCCGTCGGGAGAGAACGTCCAATAGGCGCTATGCAGCCCCGTCTTCCCGCTCTGCCAGGAATGCCCCGTCATCCAGTCGATGAGGTTGTCACGTTCGCCAGCGTCCCCGTCGCATCCGAGCGTAACCAGTGCGCTCATCGCAAGAGCAGTCGCGATGGGTACCGGGAAAGGGAGACGCATGGCTACCTCACGACGGCGCCGACCATTTCGAATGCTGTCCTCAGTCGTGCGAGGAACGCCCATCGACCACGGCGGTGCGGGACGCTTCGTCGGCCGAGAGCGTCATATCCGCGAGTCGCTCGTCGACGCCGTTCAGCCGGTCGTTCATCCTGGCGAGTTCTCCGAGGAGTTGCTCCATCTGGCTCTCGAGGCGTCGCCGGCGTCCCAGGCCCGACACCACCGCGATGACTGCGGTCACGCCCCCGACACTGATGAGGGAGAACACGAGCAGCATGAATACCGTGCCGACTCCAGACATGCCACCCTCCGTCTCCAGGCGCCGCTGTGTTCGTCATAGGGGTCGCGGCCGGCGCGTCGTCAGTCGTGCGAGGGGCGCCCGTCGTCCAGAGCGGGGCGGGACGCCTCATCCACCATGAGCGTCAGATCCGCGAGGCGTTCGTCGACGCCGTTCAGCCGGTCGTTGACCTTGGCGAGTTCTTCGAGGACTTGCGCCATCTCACCTTCCACGCGTCGCCGACGGAGCCCCGACGCGCGGGCGAGGATCGCGGTGACGCCTCCGACGCCTATCAGGAAGAACACGAGCAGCACGAATATCTCGGCCAGTCCGAGCATGTCGTCCTCCGTTTCGCGGCGCCGCTAGATCCCCGCCGGATGCGCAATACCGTAGTCAGTTGCGCGGGGCCGACCATCGCCCACGGCGGGTCGGGACGCCTCGTCGACCATGAGCGTCAGGTCCGCGAGCCGCTCGTCGACGCTGTTCAGCCTATCGTTCAGCTTTGCCAGTTCCTCGAGGACCTGCGCCATCTCGCCTTCTAGCTGTCGGCGGCGGCGTCGCGAGATCCGCGTGGCGATCGCCGTGACGCCCCCTGCGCTCAGCAGGAAGAGCACCAGCAGCATGAACATCCTGACGTCGAAGATGTCGTCCTCCGTCCCGCGGCCGCTAGCTTCTGGCCAGATGTAGCAGTTGGGTCACGGTGTCCTCCAGCGTCAGCCCGTCGGCTCCGAGGCCGGACTTCATCTTCTCCTCGGCGGTCATCAACTGCTGATAGGCCTCGATAAGCTGCGGAGCTGTGAATCGCGACGCCTGGACAAGCGCCTTGTACATGGCGTAGGGCTTCTGCTTGAGCAGGTTCAGCGCCGCCGCCCGTGGCAGCATGTCCGGGGCGTCGTCTTCCCACTTCCCGTGCACGGTGTTCATGAACGCTCGGTAGGGCATCCCCCGCTTGAACGTCGCGATCGCGCCCTGATCTTGCAGGAGGGCCGCCTGAGTCATCATGCGCACTTGCCGCACCAGCAGCGCGTGCACCTTGAGCGGGGGTTCGCCTTGCCCCAGCACGCTGTGCAGGCTCATCAGCGCGCGCGGCGAGTTACCTTCCGCGATGGCGTCGGTGAGGTCGAACACGCTGAATCCCGAGCCGTCGGAGACCGCGGCGCGCACGTCCTCGACGGCGATCCGCTCGCGATCTCCGACGTACGCCAGCAGTTTCTCTATCTCGTCGACCACGGCTTGCAGGTCGTCGTGCGTGCGTGTGCGTAACTCCTGGTTCGCGTCCGCGTCGAGCGTTCGCTTCGCCGACTTCATCTGCTTGGCTATGAACGCGTCCACGGCATCCCTGCCGCCGACGGAGCGCGCCTTGAGCGTGTCCACGTCCGCGAGGACCACGGCGTCCCCGAGAGAGCGCATGACGCGACGTGGCACGACGCCCTGCACGTGCAGCACCACGGACACGCTCTCGGGCGGGCCGTCCTTCACCCAGCCGAGAAAGCGATCCTGATCCGTGCCGCCGCCCGCCCCCTCGGGAAGGGACACCTGGATGAATGTCGCGGGCGCGTCGTCGACGTAAGCCACGAGATCGGGGGCAGTTTCCACGGCCGTCGCGCGGAGCTTCGCGAGCGCGTCGGTCGCTTCGGGGCCGTCGAGGGCGACGGGAGCGATGTCGAGCGCTCGGAACAGCAGATGCAGGGCGCGGTCGTGGTTGCCGGACTCGTGCGCGTCGTACGACTGCCTTAGGCGCTGAGCCGCGTCCGGTTCGCCGCTGGTCGTGAGGAAGCTTGGGTTCTTCACGATCACCACGCGCCGCGGCGAGCCCATGGGCATCGTCTCGGCGAGCGTGATGACTTCCGCCGCCGACGCCGCCGAGCCGTCGAGCGTGTCGAGGTTCAGGTCGCGCATCGCGCCGGCGTCGGCCATCAGCGCGCCGACGATGTCGTCCAGGAGGCGTTCGAGGAGGTAGGTTTCCTCGCCCCACAGCGCGTAGACCGTGGCGACATCGCCGCCCTTGATACGCTTGGGAATGTCCTGGACGTTGCGCAGAAACCCCGGGGCATCCTCGCTGGAATCGCGTCTGCGTCCGCGGCGAGATTGCATCGGGCGCGCTCCTCGTCGGATGGCCTATGTGGGGCGGCCTATATGCCGTGGTGGGGTACCTGAACCGCTTCCAGCAGTTTCTCGACGATATCGAGGCTCGATATGCCGTCCGCTTCCGCGTTGAAGTTCACGAGGACGCGATGTCGCAGCACGGGACGCGCGACGGCCTGTATGTCCTCTTCGGTCGCGTTGGGTCGGCCGCGGAGTATGGCGCGCGCCTTCGCGCCGAGCACGAGATACTGAGAAGCGCGTGGCCCCGCGCCCCAACTGACCCAGTCGTTTACGAAGTCGGGCGCACCGAGAGTGTTCGGCCGCGACTTTGCCACGAGATCGACGGCGTACTCCACGACGTATTCCGCCACCGGCACGCGTCGGACGATGTTCTGGACGCGGTCGATGTCGTCACGCGTCAGCACGGCGTTTATCTCCGGCTCCAACGCGGAGGTGGTGGTAAGCACGATCTCCTTCTCCTCCTGCGCCGTGGGGTAGTCGACGTAGAGGCTGAACATGAACCTGTCCAGTTGCGCCTCGGGGAGTGGGTACGTGCCTTCCTGTTCGATGGGGTTCTGAGTGGCGAGAACGAAGAACGGCTTCGGCAGCGGATAGGTCGTGCCGCCCGCGGTGACCTCCTGCTCCTGCATCGCCTGGAGCAGCGCCGCCTGTGTCTTCGGTGGAGTCCGGTTCACCTCGTCGGCGAGCACGACGTTCGCGAATACCGGGCCCTTGATGAACTGGAACACGCGCCGCCCGGTGTCCGGGTCGTCCTGCAGGATGTCGGAGCCGATGATGTCGGTGGGCATCAGGTCGGGCGTGAACTGCACGCGTTTGAAGTCGAGATCGACCGCTCGCGCCAGCGTGCTGATGAGGAGCGTCTTCGCGAGACCGGGGACGCCCACCAGCAGGCAATGACCGCGCGACACCAGCGCGGTCAGCAGGTCGTCGATGATCTCTTCTTGTCCGACGATGACCTTGCGTAGTTCCTTGAGCAGCCGCTCGCGCAGGTCGGCGAAGAACTGAATGTCGGCCGCGGCGGTGGCGGCCTGATCTGCGCTTTGCACGCCGGAAACTCCTTGGCGTAAGGTGGGATTCGAGAACGCTTCGAGTCTACCGTACGGACGCCGGACGGTCAATCGGGATGGCCGCCGGGAACGTGTAGGCGGGCCGACCTCAGGGATCGATCCGAAGACGCGGCGCGTCTTCCAGGCCGCAACGCATGTGCGGAGTCAAAACTCCGCGAGTGGCGCCTTCATATTACGGCGAAGCAGTCATTGTCGACGAACGCGGCAAGGGCCCGAGGCAGGTCCTCGCCCCAGCTCTCGTAATGAAACAGCTCGCATGACAGGAATCGCGTGATCGCCCGACAGTAGTCGTCGCGAAGCGCGTCGTACGCGTAGTCGCGCACGCCGTATCGGCACAGCGCTTCATGGTACGAGTCGAGCAGCGCAGACTCCACTCGCCGCCGATGGGAGGGGGCCATCGCCTTGATGAGGAAGAACGCCAGGTCGTCCGCCCCTTGCCCAGCGCTGTGGCTCTGCCAGTCGATCAGTACCGCCTCATGCCCGCTCGCCGTGTCGCGCGGGTAGAGCACGTTCCCGATCGAATCGCCGTGGACCAGGGTGAGCCGGGCGACCGGCGCCATATTGGCGAGCACGGAAGGCCATCGGTCGTCCGACGCGAGATCCTCGATGACGTGGATGCTGTCCGCGGGCGCCACCACGCGAACGCGCGCCAGCCGCTCGTCCGACCTGTCCAGTCCCTCGGCGCCGACTCGTGGCGTGCCGAACTCGTGTAGTCGCGGATGCTCCCACATGGCGGCATGGAGGCGAGCCAGGCACGCCAGATGCTCCTCGAAAGTCCCTAGCGACATGGGCTGCGGGATGTCCTGCCACCGCCGATGCGTCGGCGTCATGTCCGCGAAGAGCAGATGCGATCGGCATGTGTCCGGGTCGAACCCGGCCGCGTAGCATGGCACGAACGGGAAGCGCCGCATATCTGCGCCGTCCCCACGACTCAGCTTGGGGTACGGGACGGCCGGAATATCCGCGGACGAGCGGAACGCCTCGTTTATTGCGACTTCAGGCTCGTTCACCCTCCGCCAACGCTCGGCCGGCCGCTCGGGATCGTTGCATTTCAGGAACAGGCAGCGCGGCGAGTGAGCGGAAGCGTCTGCCGAGAATCGAGCCGCGAGTCGCGCGTAGTCCGCGCTCCCGTTTGCCCGGTCTGCAGTACACGTACTTCCTCTACGCGTCCCGTGGGCAGGTGGCCGCCTGCGCGAAGCGTTGTCGTGAGCCAGGTGGGTGTCGCGTCGGTCAGGCTGGAGATGACTGTAGGCATGAATCCCCTCTCGAACGATGAAACTCGGTTCGTGTGCTCGAAGCCGTCGGCTCATCGTGCGAGAGGGGCTACAACTCGTCATCTCCAGTTCGGTGACGGCAGGCGGAACTGGACCATTCTGTGCCGGAGACGCTGTGACAGGCAATGCGCCTCGCGCCTTCACTTCTGAGGCCATGCCTCGGACGCGTCCTGTGTCTGGGCGCCGACAGCCGCTTTGGCCGCTGTCATCCTGGCACGGCAGTTGCGCCTGCTGAGGAGATCGCCTCTCCCGTGGACAGCCTCGTGCCAATGTGGCATGGCGTCTGGTCGCCACGTGCCACTCTCGGAGGATCGGCTCGATGGGCGCCCGGTTCACGATCGAGCGCGCGCTTGGGATCGAATCGCTCTCTGGGCGGCGGCCCATCCACGTGAGTGGCGGGGGTCAGTGGGTGGCCTATGCCGTGCGCGCGCATGCCAGGCGGCGCAGCGGCGGCTCGGGCACGCTTCCATCCGGCGCGCCCATCAGCGTGGAGGGATCCGAGATCGGCGTCACGAACATCACGACGGGCGAGTCGCTTCGTCTGACGCCCAACTGGGGCACGAGCTGGGCGCCTCGATGGGCGCCAGACGGACGCCGTCTGGCGTTCTTGTCCGACAGGCGGGGCGTCGCTCAGGTGTGGGTTTGGGACATCCGAGTCGGGGAGTCGCGCCGCGTAAGCGAGGCCGCCATAAGCGTCTTCGACGAATTCGAGATTCCAGCCTGGACCAGCGACGGACTAGGGTTGGTCGTCAAGCTTACCCTCGAGGACGACGCATCGCGTCTGGAGCAGGCCGGAGCGGCCGGAGCCGTCGCAGACACGACGCACGTGGAGACGCACACTGCTGACGTGTTGGCGTCTGACGTAGGAGCGCACGGCGACCTCGCTGCCTCGGGAACGGCACTCCCTACGTGGGCCGATCGACTACTCGCCGACATCGCCCTCATTGCGGTTGACACGGGCGCTGCGGATATTCTGGCCCGGAAACGACGCGCGCGCAGCATCGACCTATCCCCCGACGGACGCTGCATCGCGTTCATGGATCTCGTCGCGAAGGAGGGCGTCGCCAGCCAGCAGTACCTCTACGACCTGGTGGTGGCATCCATGGCGGGCGGGGAACCCCGTGTGCTCGCGTCTGGCTCGCCGCAGAGCTACGCGATCGGCCTGAGCTGGGCGCCCGATTCCTCGCGGATCGCATACACCACCGACGGGCCGAGCTCTGACGGCAAGCTTCACATCGCGCAGGTCAATGGCGGCGGCGTCGCGTCCTTCGAGGCGGAGCCCGGCGTGAGGCTAGGCCACACATATGAGCGACCATTGTGGGACGCCGCCGGTACACGCGTCTTCTGTCTGGGTGGCGCCCGCCTGTGGGAGATCGCGCCGTCGGACGGCGCGTGGCGGGAACTGGGCGCCGATCTGGGCCGCCAGTTCATGGGCATCGTCCATGGTAACGGCGGCCATCAGGTATGGAATCCCGACGATGGGGGCGCGGTGGTGGGCCAGACGTGGCGCGCGGATACGAAGCAGGAGGGGTTCGCGTATCTCCCCGTGGACGGCGCCGATTCGGACATGATTCTCGAGGAGGATCGCTGGTACGGCGGCATCGTCCTGGGTGGGCTGGCGCGGTTCAGTGTGGACGTGACGGGCCGTTCCATCGTGCACGTCGCGGAGGACGCGACGCACGCACCGGATATCTGGCTCGCCACATTGGGCCCGCGGAGGCGATCGGACCGCGCCGTGATTCGTCGACGAGTGACGGATCTCAATCCGCAGTTGGCGGATGTCGCGTTCGGCGACGCACTCAGCGTTCAGTGGGACCGCGCCGATGGTGAGACGGGCGAGGGTGTTCTGCTTCTGCCGTCGGGTCATGAACCGGGCAAACCGTGCCCGACTATCACCTGGGTCTACAGCGGACAGACATGGGGCAACGTGCGGAATTGGTTCGGAGCGGGCGGCGATGAATGGTTCAATATGCAGATACTCGCGAGCGCTGGCTACGCCGTATGGTTGCCGGGGTTGCCACATCCCGAGCCCCCGATGCAGGGCTTACCTGAGCTTGTGGAGCCCAGCCTCGACCGCATCGTAGCTCTCGGATACGCGGATCCCGAACGGATGGGCGTCATGGGTCACAGCTATGGCGGATACAACGTGCTGTCGCTCATCGCTCTGACAGATCGATTCCAGGCGGCGGTTGCTAGCGCGCCCGGCATCGCCAACCTCGTCAGCCTGTACGGTAGCCTCGACGCGTCGGGCGGTAGTCGCTACATCGACTACATCGAGGGCGGCCAGGGCGCCATGAAGGCGCCGCTGTGGGACGACAGGGGCCGCTACATCGACAACTCGCCCGTCTTCTTCCTCGATCGCGTACGCACGCCTTTGCTGCTGATCAAGGGGACGCTAGACAACTTCCCTATGACGCAGACGGACGAGATATTCTCGGGTCTGCGCCGGCTTGGGAAGCCGGTAACGTACGTGCGATATGAGGGCGAGGGACACTGGCCCGGCACGTGGAGACACGCCAACGTCGTCGATTTCTGGACGCGTAGCCCTGCATGGTTCCGGCAGCATCTCGGCAGCGGTGGGTGATGTGCGCCATGGCTACTACGCCAACGGGCCGCTCGCCACGTCTCGTTGCCCCGCCGGATTCCTCTTCCCGCGGCCGCCATCACGCAGAAATCGCTATGGACTCGGGACATGCCTGCCTCTATAGAGCGGTGGACACGGTCTCGCCAGCAGTTTGCGCCAGCGCACACCAGGGCTATCGAGGGCGACGAAATGGCCGATTCCGCGATCCACACCCTCGCATCGCTCGGTCGCCCTCCATGTAGAGCAGGTCGTCGACGGCGATGCCATGGCGGCGTCCGCTCACGCGTTGCTCGGAGCGCTTCGTGTTCGGTCGGAACGACCTCAGATGGGCAACGGACTGTACTCGGTGCTGGGGTCGGAGAGTTCCCGACCCACGACGCCCGATCGCTCGCGGCGACGGCTCAGAGTCAGCACGCCGGTAGCCTCCGCTAGGATGCTCATGCCAGTGAACAGACAGTGCGGGATGTCGGCACGCGGACACCGTGGACTGCGCCTGCTGCTACGACTCATGTGTGCGGTCTGCGTCGCGAGCGCGACGGCGCCTCTGAAGGCGCACGAGCAGGACGACACCCCCGTCAGGGCTCTGACGGCGATCCGGGCCACGACTCCCCCGCGGATCGATGGCGTGCTGGACGATCCCGTGTGGCAGCGGGCGCCGGCCGGATCGGCGTTCGTACAGCGCGATCCTGACGAGGGACGGCCGGCGACGGAGAAGACGGTGATTCAGGTGGCGTTCGACGACGAGGCGCTCTACGTCGGCGTCATGTGCTACGACTCGGAGCCGGACAGGATCGCCTCTCGCCTCGCGCGGCGCGACCACTTCATCAACACCGGAGTGGATCGCGTGACACTGAACCTGGACCCTCATCACGACCATCAGACGGGTTACTACTTCATGGTCTACCCGTCCGAGACGCAGCTTGACGCCGCGATCCACAGCGACGGTCGGTTCGACAGCAACTGGGACGGCGTCTGGGAAGCCAGGACGCATGTCGATGCCCGGGGTTGGGGTGTCGAGTACCGGATTCCGTATCACGACCTCCGGTTCAGCCAGCAGGACAACTACATCTGGGGTATCAACGTCGACCGCGTCATCAGTCGCAAGAACGAGAGTGTCTACTGGTCGCCGAGATTCAACGACCAGTCCGGGTGGGTGTCGCTCTTCGGCCACCTGGTCGGCATCGAGGGCATACGGCCGCCGAGACACGTCGAGGTCCTCCCGTACGCCCTGGCCAGGAATGCCGCCGAGTCGGGGCATAGCGACCCGTTCGTGGGCGCCGGAGCGGACATCCGCTACGACATCGCCCCTAACATCTCACTCAACGCCACCCTCAACCCCGACTTCGGACAGGTCGAGGCCGACCCCGCGGTTCTAAATCTCACCGTCTTCGAGACGTTCTTCCAGGAGCGAAGGCCGTTCTTTGTCGAAAGCGCGGCCATGTTCCGCACGCCCATTCAGCTCTTCTACTCCCGGCGCATCGGTCGGCGCCCCGGACACTTCCCGACGACGGGCGCCGTCGTAGAGCTTCCGCACGCGACGACGATCCTCGGCGCCGCGAAGGTAGCAGGGAAGACATCGGGCAAGACCTCGTTCGGAATCGTCGAGGCGGTGACGGCCGCGGAATACGCGACGGTTGAGGAGACCGTGGGGGCCGCGACGCGCGTGCGTTACCAGCTCATCGAGCCGCGGACGAACTACCTTGTCGGCCGCGTGCAGCAGGACGTGCTGGCGGGTAACTCCAGGGTGGGATTGCTCGTGACATCGGTGAATCGCCGCGACGCCGAGTCTGCGTACACCGGTGGCGTCGACTGGGACCTGCGGCGGTCGGACGGCGTCTACGGGATATCCGGGCAGATCGCAGGCGCCAGGGCTGCCACGGCGGACGGCTACGCTGCGCAGTTCTCGGGCGGAAAACGCGGCGGCCGGTTGACGGGAGGAGTCGACATCACCGCGATCTCCCCCGGTTTCGATGCGAATGACGTGGGGTTCATCAGCCGGTCGGATCGGCTGGACGTCAGAGCGCGTGTCGCGCTGCGACGCCTGCGCCCGTGGGGGCCGATCCGTCGGGCAGAAGCGCCGTTGACGGTCGCGTCGGGATGGAACTACCACGGCGTGAACCGCAGCCGGTCCGTCGTCGCGGATGTGGACGTGCAGTTTCTGAACTACTGGCGCGTCTTCTACAATGTCGACCACACGCCGGAGTCGCTGAACGACTGGAAGACGCGTGGCGGCCCGCTCATCGTGGATCCCGCAACGACTTCCCACTTCCTGATGGGCCAGACGGACGCCCGAAAGCTGCTGAGCGCAACGGTGTTCGCGCGTTGGACGCCCAACAGGCAAAGGCGACAGAAGCACCTGGGGACGGTGATCACCATGAATCCCACGGATGCCTTGAACCTGCGCGTCCGCCCCTCCTATCGTTGGGATAGAGTCACGGCGGAGTGGGTTACCAATCTTGACGACGATGGCGACGGCCGCGACGATCACTACGTGTTCGGACGGCTCACGACCAATACGCTCGACTTGACGACGCGAGCTGACATGACCTTCACGCCTCGACTCAGCCTGCAGCTCTACCTGCAGTCGTTCGTCACGGTGGGGGACTACGAGGACTTCAAGGAACTCGCCCGACCGGAGTCGTTCGACTTCGCGCCGTATCCGGCTCCCGAGACGGACCCGGACTTCCATCGCCGGTCGCTGCGGGGTCACGTCGTCATTCGCTGGGAGTATCGTCCTGGCAGCGCGCTCTTCCTCGTATGGTCCCAGGCGCGGAACGGCTCGGCCGACAACACGGACTTTCGGCCTCTCGACGGTCTCGGGCAGGGCTTCACCGATGTCGGTCGGAACGTCTTCCTCGCGAAGTGGAGCCACTGGCTCGGTATCTAGTCGCGCCACGCTTCGTACGCCGGTCTCGGGCCGTCGGAAGTCCGCGGGTAAGCTAACGATGGCGCGTACCGCCGGTCCATGACCACGTCCCGGGATGACACGATGAACGCCGACGCTCCACAGACGCTCGTGATCCCCGCCGGTGACTTTGTCATGGGCAGCGATGATGGGGCCGCTAACGAGTCGCGGGCGCATCTCGTCTGGGTGGACGCGTTCGCCATATCGCCGTACGCGGTGACGACCGCGGAATACGCGCTGTTCCTGCACGCGACCGGTCACGCCGCTCCTCCGTTCTGGGGCAGCGAGGAGTTTGCGGACCCGCGGCAGCCCGTCGTGGCGGCTAGCTGGCACGATGCCATGGCGTACTGCTCCTGGCTGTCCGAGGGCGTCGGGCATCAGTACCGCCTCCCCACGGAAGCTGAGCGCGAGAAGGCCGCACGAGGCGGGGAGGTCGCGAAATCCCCGTGGGGAGACGAGCTTCCGCCAGAGCATCGCGGCGGCCGCGACACGCCGCTGGAGCCGGTGGACGCGTACGACGCCAACGGCTACGGCCTCTACGGCATGGCAAGCGGCGTGCACGAATGGTGCGCCGACTGGTACGCGGGCAACTACTACGCGGCGTCTCCTTCGCGCAACCCCGTGGGTCCCCCATCAGGGGAGCGCAAGGTGGCGCGCGGCGGATCGTGGCGACACCACGTGCGGTTCACGCGCTGCTCGGCCAGGAGCGCGCTCGCGCCGGAGAAGCAGTTCACGGATTTTGGATTCCGGGTCGTCCACTCGCCGACGTGTCAGCATCGCGTGCACGGCCTAACCGGGGAAGCTCGTTGACGACATGGCGCCGGGGACGCATATCGGGCGTGGAACCCGCCATGGAGAACGCATGAAGACGAGCTTCGCCGCGCCCGATGCCAGATCGCTACCCGAGCCACGCGGCCACGGCACGTCGCTATCGCGTACGCGGAGACGACGCGATACGGCGGGCAGGAGGCCATCGATGACCCATGAGGAGGCGCTCGAAATCGTACGCGAGCTGCGTATCACCAGCGCCGCGCATGGGACGGTTCATGGGGACTTCGACCGCGTGAAGGCCGCCCTCGATGGACGCCCCGACGCAGTAGCCGCGCTGAACGCGTTGGACTCCGCGAAGGTCGAGGAGACGCCACAGGGATCCGCCGCGCATCGGGGCTGCCGCGAGATCCTCGAATACATGCTGCAGCGGGGCGTGGCGCCCGACGTTTTCATGATGTGCGCCCTGGGGATGGCGGATCATCTCCGATGGGCGCTCCGCCGGCGTCCAGAACTGGCGAACTCGCGGGGAGCGCACGGCATCCACGCGCTGAACCACAGCGCCGACCGCGCCACGGCCGAGCTGCTACTGCACTACGGCGCCGACCCGAACTATCCCATATACGAGGCGTGGGATTGGACTCCCGTCCACGAAGCGGCCGCGAACGGCCGCATCGACGTGCTGAGCGCCGTCTGCGACTACGGCGGGCGCATCGATGGGCCGTACTACTGCACGACGCCGCTGCACGCCGCAGCGCGTAACGGTCACGCGGCTGTCGTACGGTGGTTGCTCGAGAACGGCGCCGGCTGCGATCCCATCGGGAAAGGCGGACCGTACGAGGGCAGGACAGCTCAGGATATGGCGAAGGAGAACGGTCACGAACCCATCGTGGCCGAACTCGACGGGTGGCGACCCGGGTCGTCGATCTGCGGGCTGCCATCGGTAGTTCGCGTGTCGGCTGGCTCGTAGCGCCTCGCGCTCAGTTCGCCAGGGCGGCCTCGAGGTGGCGCCTGAACATGCCGTAATTGTCCGCAGGCGCGGACCCAACGATCTTATGCGTGATGACCCCGTCGGCGTCGATGATGAATGTCGTGGGTATGCTGGGTATGCCGCCGTACATCGCGCGCGTGGCGTGATCCGCGATGGCGACCGGGTAGTCCATGCCGTGGCGCCGCACGAAGGTCCCGACCTGTGCCGGCCCGGTGGTGTCGACGGAGATGCCCAGCACCGCGACGCCCTGCTCTGCCATGTCGTTTCCCAACCGGATGAGGTCTGGTATCTCGCGCACACAGGGGGCGCACCACGTGGCCCAGAAGTTCAGCAACACCACCTTCCCGCGGTAGTCGGCGGAGTCCAGAGCGTCGCCGGACAGCGTCACGAGCTTGAAGGCAGGGGCGCCGTCGCCCACGGCCGATCCGGCCGCCGGAGATCGGCTGGCCGTCGGCGGGTCACCTTGAGCTGTCGGGGCTTCTAGACCGGGTCCTCTCAGATCGTCGATCAGGATCGCGGCGGCGTCTGGCGCGTTGTCGATCGCAGCGGGGGCCGCGGCCACGGGATCCATCGTCTCCGTGCCGGTGACCTCGATCTCGAGCAGGGCGATGGTGTTCGTCTGATACCGTCTTGCGATGGACTGTTGCTCGGATTTCCTGGCCCCGGCCATCTCGTAGACGACGAAGCGCACGGCCTCGACCTCGGTCGTGTTGAATCGGAAGGTGGTCGTCGGCGAGACTTCGCTCGTGCCACGGCCGGGAACTATCGCCTTCCGGTTCTCGATGCGACCTACGGTCGTCCACATGCCGGGCAGATCGGCGGGGCGGCGTACCTGCAACGCGCCCTCCTTGTACGGGTCGAAGGGAACAGCCTTGGTGTTCATGCCGTGTATCACCACGCGGTTGACGCGTCGTGGCCGGTCGAATCGGACCTCGGCCCACGCGGCGCCCTTCGAGATGCGATCCTCGTAGCCGCTGCTGACCCATCCCTGCTTCAGACGCTGGCGCTCCCAGGACACCTGCCACCCCTCGCCCTGGTTCCACAGAGCCGGGTCGGTGACGCCGTTGATCAGGCCGGCGTCGGTGTGGAGGCCGTCGTTGCCCGACGTGATGACGCGGGCGCCGTCGTCCGCGTGCGCGTAGTCGACGTACGCCGCGCCAGAACCGGCGAGGGCGGCGCAGCCGATGCCCTGCGCGGCGGCGACCGCGACGGCCAACAGACCGGCCAGCCAACACACGCTTCGTCGTAGGCCCATGTGCTCTCTCCCTATCGCTCAACGAACTGCGCGGTCGCGTCCCCGGCACGGCGGCTTCTACAGGGTCACGCGCTCCGCGGGCCGTCCGCAAGGCCATGGGGCAAACGGCGCGCGGGATTCGTCCCTTGCCCAACGGCTGACCCGGCTCTACTCATTGAGTGAGTCGTTGCGCGATAGAGGACGCGTGGTTCGGTCCTTCCGGTACTCCAGAACGCCGGGCGGCTCGTGCTGTTCTTGCGACATTACGATGGTACCATTGGGGCATCATGCGGGCTGCTCCGCCGTCTGAGGCCGGGCAGGTCGTGATTGCCTTCCCGTCGAACGCCCCGAACTGGTGTATGCCGCTGCTCGCGACGGCCGCGTAGGTTTCCGGCCGCGATGCGCGGCGCCCGAGGCTACGAAGACGCGACCACCGATGGTGTATGAGCGATGATCACTACACGTGACCGAGACGCGTTCCTCGTCTCCACGGTCATAAAGCTCATCAAACGGAACGCGGTCCCGAATCTCCGCAAGGTGATTGCGAAGACGCACTCCGCCGACATCGCGCGCTGGTTCCCGCACATGCGGCCCCAAGAGAAGACGCTGCTGTTCAAGCTCGTCGCTCAGGAAGACCTCATGGGCGAAGTCCTTCGGGAGCTGAACACCGAGGACAGGCTGCTCTTCCTCGAAGAGTCGGAACCCGCTGCCATTCGCGAGATCCTACGCGGCATGGCCCCCGACGACGTGACAGACCTCATCGCCGAACTTCCCGACGAGAGGCAGGAGGAGTTCCTGGCGCTCGTAGAGGGCGAGGCGTCCGAGGACGTGCAGCAACTGCTGCAATACGAGGACAAGACCGCGGGGGCGATAATGAACCCGCAGTTCTTCTCGCTACCCGAGGACATGACGGCGTCCGACGCGGTCGAACGCGTCCGTGAGATGGCGGATGTCGAGATGGTGTTCTACGTCTACGTGGTCGACGCGGAGATGCGGCTGGAAGGCGTGATCTCTTTGCGTCAGTTGGTGACGACGCGACCCGACACGCCGCTGAGCGACATCATGACCACGCGGCTGTACAAGGTGCATCTCTCGACGCCGCAGGAGGAGGTCGCCTCGGTCGCGTCGCGTTACAACATCCTCGCCGTGCCGGTCGTGGGGGACGAGGATGAGCTGATGGGCATCGTCACCGTAGACGACGTCATTGACGTCATCCGCGACGAGAACACCGAGGACATGCTGCGTATGGCCGGCACGGGCGATGTCGAGCTTAGCAGCCTGTCGGTGTGGCGGAACACGCGGGCGCGCGCGCCGTGGCTATTCGCGAGTTTTGTTGGCGGCACCGCGGCAGCGTATGTCATCGGGCAGTTCGAGGGCCAGCTCGAGCAGTTCGCGGCGCTGACGGCGTTCATCCCCATCATCATGGGGATGGGCGGGAACATCGGGACCCAGTCGTCGACGATCATCGTGCGTGGGCTCGCGACGGGGGAAGTCGACATCCAGGAGCGCTGGAAGGTGCTCCGCCGCGAGTTCGCAACGGGCGTCGTTCTGGGCACGATGTATGGGCTGCTCCTCGGCGTGGTCGCGAAGCTGCGGGACTGGACCACGGACGCAACGTCGCCCTACTTCATACGTCTTCCGATCGTCGTGACGCTGGCGATCGCCGGGAACATGGTGCTTGCCGCAACGCTTGGGACGGTCATTCCGATTGCGCTCAAACGACTGCGGATCGATCCCGCGATCGCGACGGGGCCGTTTGTGACGACGTCGATCGATGTTCTCGGCATCGTGTTCTATTTTCTCCTCGCTCGTGTCATTCTGTTCTAAATGGTCTGAGGCAAAGGCCCACGGTTCGGGCGCGAGTAGGGAGGAACGGACATGCGCGGGCGCACAATCGCGAAGCTGTTCTCGAAGTCGCCGTTTGGGCCGACGCAGGCGCACCTGAAGAAAGCCCTGGAATGCGCGCAGGAGTTGCGACCGTTGTTCGAGGCGGCTCTCGCGTCGGATACCGAACGTCAGGAGGCCGTTACGGCGCGGATCAACGAACTCGAACACGAGACCGACCTGCTCAAGAACGAGATCCGCGACACGCTTCCGCGTTCTCTATTCCTGCCCGTGGATCGGCGGGACCTGCTCGAACTGATCCACATGCAGGATTCCATCGCCGACTCGACGCAGGAGGTGGCGGGGTTGCTGGCCCTGAAGCAGCTGCACATCCCCGACGATCTGAAGCCATTGGTCATGGAGCTGATCGAGGAGATTCTGGTTACGTGCGACATGGCGTCGGCGATTGGGTCGGAAATGGATGAGCTTGCGGAGACGTCCTTCGGCGGGCCCGAGGCGCAACGGGTACTCGCCATGATAAACCAGCTTGACGACGTGGAAACGAAGTCGGATGTCATCGGCGTGCAGCTCTCGAAGGCGCTGTTCGCCCGCGAGGATGAGATGAAGGCGACCGACGTGATGCTCTGGTACAACATCTTCTTCACCGCCGGTCAGGTAGCGAACTACGCAGAGCGGATGGGGAATCGTCTGCGTCTGCTGATCGCGCACGTGTAAGGTCGACCGTCTACGGTTGGACCCACTTTCGAGATCACTCGGAGCACGATATGGGATTCGAGACGGTCCTAATATTGACGCTCGCGTCTGTCTTCGGGTTCTACATGGCGTGGAACATCGGGGCGAACGACGTCGCGAACGCGATGGGCACGTCCGTCGGGTCCGGGGCATTGACACTGAAGCAGGCGATCCTGGTCGCAGCGGTGTTCGAGTTCGCGGGCGCCTTCCTCGTGGGGTCGCACGTCACGGACACAGTGCGCAAAGGCATGATCGACCTGAGCGTGTTCACGAATATGGAAGACGGCGTGAACATCCTGATGTACGGCATGCTCGCGTCGCTGTTGGCGGCGGGGGCGTGGCTGCAGGTCGCGACGTACTTCGGGTGGCCTGTGTCGACGACGCACTCGATCGTGGGCGCGATCGTTGGGTTCGGCGTGGTCGCGGGCGGGGCGTCTGGCGTTGCGTGGGGGAAGATCGGCCAGATCGTGGTGAGCTGGGTCGCTTCGCCGGTGCTCAGCGGGACGATCGCGTTCATGGTCTTCTCGGCGATCCGTCGCACGATCATCAACGTGCCCGACCCGGTGAAGGCGACCAAGCGTTGGGCTCCGCTCTACGTCTTCCTGGTGTTCGCGATCCTGACGCTCGTGACCCTCTTCAAGGGTCTGAAGAACCTCAAGCTGGACCTGAGTCTGCCGGAGGCGCTTCTCGTCGCGAGCGCCATCGGCGCGGCTGCATCCGCTATCGGGTCGGCGCTGATTCGCCGAGTGCATGTGGGCGCGGCGTCTGACGACGGCCCGTCGCTTGCGCCGATGGGCGGGGATCTGCGCGCGATGGTGAAGCACGTGCGTAAGATCCGCTCGATGGTCACCCCCGAGGTCGAGAAGGATGTGGAGGGCATCCAGGAAGACATCGACGGGCTGATGGCGAAGGTGCGTCAGAGCGAGGCCAGCATCAACACTCGCGAGGAGTACCGCTTCGTTGAAAAGGTGTTCGCGTACCTCCAAATCCTGAGCGCATGCTTCGTGGCGTTCGCGCACGGCGCAAACGATGTCGCCAACGCGATCGGCCCGTTCGCCGCGGTCGTGGCGCTGGCGAAGGACGGCGCGCTGGCGTTGGGCGGGACGACGGCGGTGCCCGCGTGGATTCTACTCGTCGGTGGCGCCGGGATAGTGGCGGGTCTGTCGATGTGGGGT
>NYZG01000290.1 GCA_002687025.1 Candidatus Poribacteria bacterium | reverse complement strand
GTCAGGAGGCGTCGGCCGCCGCGGCCTTGTAGAAATCGTAGGCGTAGCTCGCGACTCGGAAGCCACGGTTCGTGTAGAGAAGGAGGGCCCGGTAATTCCGCCAGTCGGTGGCGATGACGGCGCCTTCGTATCCCAGTTTTCGGCCTTCGGTCAACGCGCGCAGCAACAGGTAGCTGCCCCATCCCTGGCCTCGGAACTCGCTCGTCACGCCCAGCCAGTCGACGTAGAAGAGCCGTTGCGCGTCCGGCGAGTAAGCATACGCTCCCGCAGACTTGCATTCGCATTCGCCGGTATCCGCATCCCCCAGCCTGGCCTTCACGATCAGGTTGGGGAGATCGCCGCGGCCTTCCGTACACTCCGTCGTCACCTTCACCCGCGGGTCCGGTGGCGGCGGCACGGTCGGCTCCATGTCCGGTCGGTCGAGGAAGTACTCGCCGCGCCGCACCGTGTACCCGTTCATCCCCAACAGGCCGACGATGTGCCCCATCGCGGTGGGTAGCAAGCCGAAGCCCAACTGGTAGAACCGGTACGCGGTTGCCTTGGTGAAAGCGTGGATTCTGGATGCGCCGAGACCGGTAAGACGTCGCTGCGCGGCGTCCATCAGACTCTGACCCACATCGCGACGACCGGGCGGATAGGTGATGAAGCGGATGGCGCCGCAGTCGATGTGCGCCTCCTCACTCCAATCCTCGAGCACGCGGCCCATCACGATGTGGACGAAGCCGACCGGCTCGCCGCCCTCAACGGCGACGAGGACGGTCTGGTCGCGCATGCGGCCGCTCATCTCGGGGTGTGCCCACTCGGTGACGCCCTCGGCGAACTCGTCACCCGACACCGCGTAGCAGAACGGCGTGTCCGCAATCTGGGCGTTGTAGAGTGGGGCGAGCTCACGCATGCCGCCCAGGTCCTGCTCGCGGATGTCCATGTCGCGCTTCCATGACGATGCTGCCTACATCCTACCACCGGCTGGATGCACGCGACCCGGCGATTCGAGTTGGGGCCGCCGGACGCCGAGGCTACGTATCACGCAACGTCGAGACGGGCCTGCCGCGCTACGGTGGGGCCGCCATCGTCGCGTCGCAGGACCAACGCGAGGATAGACGACATGATCCGACGCAGTTCGAGGAACCGACTTCACGACGTGGGCCGGACACTCATGGCCGCGGGGCTGACGATCCCAACGGTGCAGGCGACGCTGTTGCCGGAGCTCGGCGCGCCCGTCGCCGTGATGGGATTCGGCGCGATGGTGGTCGGCGGCGCGATGTACCTGCTCGTGGGGTATGAAGACCCGAGGCGCTGACGCTCCTACAGCGCGCCGAACCGGAACGTGACCGCGGCGACAATGACGAGAAGCATGATCCCACCGGTGAGCCGGAGGACGAGATACGACGCGAGCGCGGCGTCGGGGGTGTCGGATTCGGTTGCGAGACGCAGGCGCCTTGCCTGGATCATCAGCAACGCGAACACGATGAGGAACGCGCTCATCTTCATGTGGAACCATCGCTGCGTCAGGATGGAGTGGTTCAGGAACGCCAACGGCAGCCCCAACAGCGGCACGATCGCCGCCATCGGCATCTCGACGCCAAGCAGGATCGCCTGCGCGGCGCGTACGCGTTCCAGCGGGTCGTCAGCTTTGGCGCGCGTGCGTATCAGGTAGTCGCCCGCGACGTACGCGCCGATCCAGCATGAGGCGAACAGGAGGTGCAGCGACCGCACGGCCGGTAGCATCGCGGTTCCTTCCAGGATGTTCAGAGCATCATGTAGTAGTTCGTCGACAGTACCTCATGGTACATCCCAACCTTCCAACACATCCCGCGGGATTCCGGCGTCACCTCGGCCTGCTTCACCCAGAGGACGGCGTATTCGAGGCCTCGCTCGCGGAATAGGCGGAACACCTCCATGCAGAGCGTGGAGCCTATGCCTTCGCCCTGGAACTCGGGGAGGACGGCCACGGTTCTCAGCTTGCCCAGCTTGCGCGTCTCATCCCCGTCCAGGCACGCGAACGCCACCGGGCGGCCAGCCGTTTCGGCGAGGAGCACGGGGTCGCCGTTCTCCGTTGCGCCGGCGAACTCGTCGGCGCGTCGGTCGGTCGCGCCCGGATGCGTGAGCCCGTAGAGCTCGTCGCCGAGGGCGCCTTCCACAGCCTGATAGAGGGGCTCCCAGGCCCCGTACGCAATCTCGCGCACGCGCGCGGAATCGCCCGGCGTCGCCCACCGGTGCGTGACTCCGGCCGGTGGCGGGAGGCTCGGGACTTCGCGCAGCCGGCAGTAGTACCCGGCGCTGCGGATGCTCTTCTTCAGGCCGATCCTGCGGTATTCCGCGCGGGCGGGGCCGTGTGCTGGGTCGGCGCCCGTGTGGACCCATGCACATCGGTACCCGCGCCGGCGGAACACGCCTACGAGATGACGCATCTGCGCCGTGCCGATACCGAACCCCTGATGCTCGGGATGGACGGCGTTGGCCCCGATCTCGGCCACGCCCTCGCGCGACTCTGCGTAGGTCGCGAACCCTACGATGTCCCCGTCCATCTCGGTGACATAGCCGTTCACGTTCCTGAGCCAGTTGTCCTGCCAGCCCTCCCATACGGCCCCCCACAGATCGTCGCCCACGATCATGCGGTAACGCTCCATGATGGGCGTCCACGCGGCGACGGCGATCTCGTGGAGGACGGGCTTGTCGGCTGTGTCCTCGGCTCCTGAGAAGCGGATGTTCAGCGCTGGTGTCATGCGTCGGCTTCCGTGTCGTGTGCCGTGTCGCGCGCCCGAAGCGGGATCGTCCCGCCGGGCGACAGTGTCTTCCGCAACCGTGTCAATGTAGCCACTTCCGCGCCCGTGGCGGGCGCGCCCCCAGGCTTCACTCTCCGAGGTTCTCCAGGAACACGACGAACATGCGTCCGTCGACGGCGTTCTGCGGGGATGGGCGCCAGGGCTTCGATATGATGTCGGGAAGCCCGTTGCCCGTGACATCGCCGACGACGGTCTGATGGCCGCCCAGGTTCGCGTCGAGGATGACGCGCTCGCGCCATTCGGCGCCGAAGTCGTCGACGTTCTCCCAGATGTACCACCGCGGCGCTGCCTCCCCGGCGATGGCCTCCATCTCACACGAGACGATGTCGAGATCGCCGTCGCCGTCCATATCGCCGACGTGCAGGCAATGGTACGGCCCGCGTCGCGGCGACTCGTCGCCCGCGATGTCGTGCCGAGCCCACGTGCGTCCGTCGCCGTGGACGTTCTCCATCCACCAGATCCGGCCGCCGGGGATCTCGGCGTCGGTGAAGACGACGTCGTTCTTGCCGTCCCGGTCCATGTCGCACACGTGAGCGCATGTCGCGTCGAAAGCGAACGCGGGTCGGAAGTCGGGCGGCGGCGGCGTGCTGGGCCCGATGGGTACTTCCTCCCAACGCGACCCGTCACCGGCGACGTTGCGGAACCACACGTTCGTGCGGACGATGTCGATTGCGCCGTCGCCGTCGATGTCGCCCGCCGCGGCTCCGGCGTGCACCGGCGGCCCGATGTCCGTGCTCATCCACGGCCGGCGCGGGTCGTCGGGGATGCGATACCAGCGCAGGCTGTTCTTGTCGGACATGGTGACGACATCCAGGCGCCCGTCGCCGTCTATGTCGGTCACGAGGACATCGTGCACGCCCGTCAGGTCGGCGTCGAAGACGATCCGCTCGAACGGGATGTCGGGGTCGCCCGAGTTGCGGTACCACGCGCCGCCAGTGACGACATCGACGAGGCCGTCGCCGTCGACATCCAGCGCGGCCGCTCCCACGTCCGACGGTGAGTCCGTGCCCAGGAGATGGCGCGTCCATCTGTCTGGGGCGTGGCACTTGTACCAGAAGAGCGAGCCGTACTGCTGTCCGGTGACGAACTCCAGGCGACCGTCGCCATCGAGGTCGGCGAGCATCGTCTGCGCGTACGCGCCCGGCGGCACCGCCAGGTCGATGATGTGATGCCGGAACTGGAACGCCATGTGCCCTCCTTTGGCGGCGGGATCCCGAGTCAGTCGCGCCAGCGGATGGCGACATGGAGATCGGCCGACACGCCCTCCATGCCTTCGACGATGGGCGGGAGCAGCTCGATGCCGCGTTCGAGGTAGTCCAGGCGCCGCTGGTAGCTGCCTTCGCCCGGCCAGCGCGCGCCGTCTCCGGCGGCAGAGAAGCGCGCCTTGAATGCGGCGGCGCGTTCGCCTAGCCAGTCACCGAACGGCCGGATGGCGATGAATGTCTTCGTCGAGCCGCCCGTGGAATCCGAAGGCCTGCCTTCCGAGCCCTGCTCGAAGCACAGCAGCCCATTCGCAAGACCGGCGGTGAGGAGATCGATCATGAACGACAGTCCCGACCCCTTGTGACCACCCATTGGGAGGAAGGCGCGCGAATCCATGATCTGTCGCGCATCGGTCGTGGGGTTCCCATCGCCGTCGAGACCCCAGTCCGGGTCGGCGGCGTCTCCACGCATTGCCGCCATGGCAACCTTGCCCACGGACGCCTGCGTCATCGCCATGTCGAGCACGACGGACTGCTCCGGGTCGTCCGCCGGGAAGCCGATGCCCATCGGATTGTTACCCAGCGCGGCATCGCCGCCGACGGTCGGGGAGAAGAGAGCGATGGTGTTCGTGAACGCGAGGCTGACGACCCCCGCGCGTGCCGCCCGGAGGCAGTAGCTGTGCGCGCGACCCCAATGCCCGACGCCACGCACCGTGACCATGCCTATCCCGCAATCCCGCGCCCGCTCGACGGCCATGTCCATCGCCATCGCCGACGTGTATCGACCGATGCCGAGGTTCGCCTCGGCGAGCACTGACGCCGGGTATTCGGCGAGGGTCTTCAGCTCCGGCGCCGCATCGACCGCGCCCTCCCGGACGTTCTCGACCGTGCCGGGCAGCATGCGGACGCCGTGCGAGTGGACGCCGCATAGGTCGACCTCCGCTGCGATTTGCGCCTCGACCTCGGCGACATGCGCCGGCGCCCCCGCCGCGAGCAACGCCCCTCGGATGAACCGTTCGAGATCGGCGTGCTCGATTCGCCTCGTTTCGCTCATCATGGTCCTTTGCGCGGCGTCCGCGTGGCGGCCTCTCTGGCGATTGTCGCGTCCGAGGCGTCTCACGACAAGGCGCCGGGCTACCACAAGCCGGCGCCACGCCGCGTGATACACTGCGCCGACTCTCACCAACGCGCGCCATCCGACAGGGACAGGACATACTGATGCAGCGCCGACCCAACCGGCGGACGTTTCTCAAGACCGGCATCGCGAGCGCGCTTCTGGGGCCCCGACTGGATGTAAAGGCGGCCGGCGCAGGCTTTCTTCCGGTGGTCGTGTCCAGCGGGAACGGCCTTGCCGCCGCCGCGAGGGCCATGCAAGAGATCGAGGATGGCCGCGACGCGCTGGACGCCGTCATCGCCGGGGTCAACATCGTCGAGAACGACCCGAACGACATGTCCGTCGGCTACGGCGGGCTGCCGAACGAAGACGGCGGCGTCGAGGTGGATTCCTGCGTGATGCACGGGCCGACGCACCGCGGAGGCGCGGTGGCCGCGCTCCGCAACATCAAGACGCCGTCGAACGTCGCGCAGGTCGTCATGGAGCGGAGCGACCACGCGCTACTCGTGGGTGAGGGCGCGCTCCGGTTCGCGAGGATGCACGGCTTCCCCGAAGTCGACCTGCTGACCGACCGCGCGCGAGAGGCGTGGTTGCGGTGGCGGGAGAACCTGAGTACCCGCGACGACAGGCTCCCGGCGCACTCGCCCGAGGATGCGGACGTCGGCAGGGCGGCGTCGCTCCCCGAGCGTAACCACGGCACGATCAGTTGCCTCGCCGTCGACGGGCGCGGCGACATATCTGGCGTGACCACCACGAGCGGCCTGTCGTTCAAGATCCCGGGTCGCGTCGGCGACTCGCCGATATTCGGGGCCGGGCTTTACGTGGACAACGAGGTGGGCGCCGCCGGCTCCACCGGCCGGGGAGAGGCGAATCTGCTGAACTGCACCAGCTTCGCCGTCGTCGAGTTCATGCGGAACGGGGCGTCGCCGGAGGAGGCGTGTCTCATGGCGTGCCAGCGCATCGTGGACCACAACAAGGTGGCGCGTCTGAGGGATGACGAAGGACGGCCGCGGTTCGGCGTGTCATTCTACGCCGTGAGCAAGGCTGGGCAGCATGGCGGCGCGTCGATTTGGGGGCCGATGCGCTACGCCATCAACACCGGCGGCGAGAGCGCGCATCACGATGGCGCGCACCTGTATCGGCGCGGATGAACAGAGCGTGCGCCGCCGCGACTGGCCACGCGAGGTCGCGCGTGGTGCGCTCCAGCGAGAAAAGCAGCCAACCTACGGGACGAACGCATGGCGGTACACGCTATCTCTTCGACCGGATTACACTGGACCCCGAGCGGTGCTTCGGTAAGCCCTGTATTCGCGGTCTTCGGATGCCCATCACGTCGCTGCTCGCGCATCTGGCGTCGGGCATGACGATCGCCGAGATGCTCGCGGAATGGCCTGAGCTCGAGGAGGAGGACTTCCAGCAGGCGTTCGGCTACGCCGCGTGGGCGACGGACAACGGAGTCTCCCCTCCGCTCCCGCCCGATGCTCGCTGACGGCCCGAACGGACGTACGCGGCCGGCCGAATGGGGATGCCGGTCATCGTCGGAAGGTTGCGGATTCCTCGCCCGTGTCGTCGGTAAGCATCAGCCGGGTCGCCGTGGTCGTGTACCGTGTCACCGACGACATGACTCCGAGGAACGCCATCTCGTGCGCCATGATTTCCGGGGCGCACGCCATCTCCGTCCAGGCGAGATGGTCGAAGGCGATGGCGCCGTCTTCGGCGACGTACGGCCCCCCGTACTGGTTGCATCCCGCGCTGCCCGACAGGGATCCCACGCCGACCTGCCCTTCGTCCGCCTCGAAGCGCGCGGTTATCTGCATGAAGTCCGGCACGTCGTCGTCTTCGCCTTCGTGGACGTAGGAAATCAGCGTCCAGGCGCCGCCCTCCAGCGTCTGCGGAGCGATGTCCACGGGATCGTCGCCTGGGTCGAGCACGCCCGACGGGTCCTCCGTCGAGCTGCTCCCGGCGCAGCCCGCGATCGCCGCGGCCAGGGCGATTCGCATGAGCGCGATGCGCGCGCGACGACCGATCGCTCGTCCGTGGACCATATCGACTCCCGTGTCTATCCTTGCTCGTGCCTGCGCTGGCGCAACGATACACCTACGAAGCAGATCAGCATCAGGCAGAACGCCACGAAAAGGCGCGGCTCCTCCGGCCGCTTCAGCGACGCGACCATCACCACATGAAAGAGTATGAGCAGCGCAACGACCAAGCCCCTACCGCCATGGCGCGCCATGTGCGTGTCCTCCCCGTCGCTCGGCGCCGCCCGTGATGGAACGCGCCCGCGACGTACCGAGTTATAGCCGATCGAGCGCGATGGTTGCCGCTCGCGATAGGGCCTTGCACAATGTCGGCATGTCCCTGCATATCCGTGCCGCGTGTGTCGAAGACGCGGCCGCGATTCTGACCGTGCTGAACCCCATCATCGAGGCGCGCTGCCATACGGTGCTGGACACGCCCTTCACGCTCGCGGAGGAACGCGCGTTCATCGAGGCGTTCCCCGAGTGCGGGGTGTTCCACGTCGCGGAGCGTGGCGCCGAGGGGGAGATCGTCGGATTCCAGGACGTCGAGCCTTTCGCGACGTATACTCACGCGTTCGACCACGTCGGCGTCATCGGGACATTCGTCCGCCTGGACTGCCGTCGGCAGGGAGTGGGTCGCGCGCTGTTCGATGCGACGTTCGACGCCGCGCGGGATATGGGCTACGAGAAGCTGTTCACGTTCATCCGCTCTGACAACGACGCGGCGCTCTCCGCGTACGGCTCTCAGGGATTCCGCGAAATCGGCGTCGCGTCGCGCCATGCGAAGATCGACGGCGTGCACATCGACGAAATCATGGTCGAGATGTTCCTCTAGCCTGCCCAGGTTGGCGCTGTCAGGCAGACCGGCGACCCACTGCCAACAGATGCGCTCCCGCGCCGAGAACCGACGGCTCCGCCTCAAGGGCTCGGACGACCTCCAGCATGCGCTCACGCCGCTCCGGGCCGGACCAACGAAGTTCGAAATCCTGCAGAAGCCACGCCGGGCCCTCGACGGAGAGCGTGCATTCGTGTGCCATGCCGCCGTCCTCGATCTCTTCCCCCAATTCCTCCGGCCGATGGAAGTACGCCGTCGTGAAGTAGCCGGGACGACCTGTGGGATTGCGATGCTGCCCGTCCCGCAGGTCGTTGCGGACGATCGCCGCGAACGCAGGATCGTCCAGGCATCCGCGCAAGAGCCCGTCCAGAGCGGAGGCGAAGCGCGAGATCGCCGCGACGAACACGGGCCCGCCCGGACGCAGCACGCGGCGCGCCTCACGGGGCGCCCGCACACGATCCTCACGCGCCGTCAGGTGGTAGAGCGGCCCGATCAGCAGAGCCGCGTCGCAGCTCTGGTCCGGCAGATGCAGGTCGCGCGCGTCGCCGACCTCGGCCGTGACGGATGGCGCGGCCGCTTTCTCGACGTGCTTCGCGATGGGGTCGACAAGATGGACCTCGTAACCCGCCTCCGCGAGCCATCGCGCGTGGATGCCGTCCCCGCCGCCCACGTCGACGATTCGCGCGGGCGCCGGCGGCAGGTAGCGCGTCAGTATCTCCCTGGTGCGTTCACGCTCTAGCAGGCCCGTCCCGGCGAGTAGCCTGCCCGGTTCATCGCCACGGTCGTAATACTCCGCGATCTCATCGCTCAGCGTCTCGGCATTCTGCGCCACGTGCTCGCCTCCCTGCCGCATCCCGCATGCCGCGCGCCGGCTGACAGGCATGCTTCCTGCCGGTCAGCCTGGTGGCATTCGCCGGGGAGGGCCCGGGAAACCGTAAGACGGTCCGACCTGGTTGTGCTGCGACCCGGAATACGGCCAGCCCTGCCCACCCACCGTGCGGAAGCGCTCCGCGTCGCCGCACAGCCAGTAGAACATGTGGGCGATCCACCACGCCTGATGATGCCCTCCGTAGTTCGCCGCCCGGAAATCGAAGTCGGGCTCGACGACCCAGTCACGAAGTGGGGGAGTCATGCGCCAGTAGTTGTACTTCAGGAGGTGACGCACGCCGGTTCCCGTCGCCTTCGCGCGGCGATGCAGAATCGGATAGATCGTGATGAAGACCGTCCCAGCGGGCGACGCCGTCGAGACCCCGCCCGTCCACTCGATGTCGCGACTAGCCTTCGCGATGTGCGAGCGGGGCAGCACCTCCGTCGGGCCCATCTCCTCGGGCGTGTCCTGGGGGTAGTAGAACACCTGGAGGTAGTTGAGCTCCGGTCCGAACACCGAGTCGGCATCGTGATGCCAGCCCTGCGCCTCCAGTGGGCAGTCGGCGCGGTGACTGCTCATCAGCACGGGAAGGCCGAAGCCTTCGCCCAACAGCGACCGCACCGCGCCCGCCGCCTCCGGGGCCAGGAGGACGCCTTCGCGGAACCAGTCCTCCAGGATGATCGTGCTCGGCTCGTGCGACGTGCTCTCGGCCATGAACTCGATGGCGCGCGTTGACCTCGTGCGAGACGATGCCCGGCAGCATCAGGTACCCCTCACGACACACCCGCAACACCTGCGTGTCCGTGAGCGTCGGGGGGCCCGTGTACGTGTTGGCCGCCACTCCGTCGAAATCGCGCGTCGGGTCCACGGCTCTCGCCTCAGTACGAAATCATCAGGCGTTGCGGTTCGCTTTGGCGTAGCATAGCCTACTCGCGCCCGGCCGTCCTGAACCACGCGTCGGGAGACCGCCTCGAACGCGGAGCGGCTCATGGCCCGCCGACCGACAGACGACGCCCTCATGGCACGCCTCGGGGAGATCGTGGATGCGGGACCGACCGATGATTGCGTCCCCGAGCTGCGCGGTATGCTGAGTCACCGGAACAGCGCACTCGTCGGCAGGGCCGCGCGGGCCGTGGCGACGCTCGGGGCCGTGGAACTGGCGCCCGACCTAATCGCGACCTTCGGCCGCCTCCTCGACTCCGCGCCGAAAGCAGACGAGGGATGCCTCGCCAAGGCCGCTCTGGCAGAGGCGATGGACGCCCTCCGCCTGGACGATCGCGAGCCCTTCTTGCGAGGCATACGGCACACGCAGATGGAGCCGGTCTATGGCGGCGCCGAGGACACGGCGCCGCCGTTACGGGCTCGGTGCGCGTTCGCCCTCGCGCGGCTGGGCGGCACGGACGCCATGCTCGCGTTGACGGCGCTGCTCACGGACCCGGAACCGGAGGCGCGCGTGGGGGCCGTCAAGGCGGTGGCGCACCGCGGCGGATTCGACGCGGAACTGCTCCTGCGCATGAAGGCGAGTTCGGGAGACGCCCATGTCGACGTCACGGCGGAATGCCTGACGGGACTCATGGCCGTCGAGCCGGATCGGTCCCTGGAGTTCGTTGCGGGGTACCTGTCGGCGCCAGACGAAGCCATCGCGGAGGCGGCCGCGCTGGCGCTCGGGGAGTCGCGCGAACCGGCCGCACTGGCCGCGCTGTGGGACTACCGCGCTCGGACGATCATGTCGCCGGGAATGGAGGACGCCGTGCTCCTGGCGGTCGCTCTGAGTCGCAGCGACGAGGGGATGGACTACCTGCTGAACGTGATCGCCGACGACACGCCGACGAACGCCGCGCGGGCCGTGGCGGCGTTGCGTATCTACGCGCACGACGAGGCCGTCACGGAGCGTGTGCGGGGCGTCGTCGGAACCCGGGACGCGACGCTCACGTCGGACGCGTTCCGCGAGTACTTCCCCTAGAGCCCCGGGCCTTCTCGGCTCGCGCGGGCTCCGATACACTGCGGCCGCACGTCGAGAGGGGAACCGCGCATGGCCGAGGACACGACGGGTCAGGAAGACATCCGCTGGGCGCCACGCGTGCCCAAGCACAAGATCCGCCGACTGTACGAGTGGGAGTCCAAGGGCATCCTCGACGAAGAGCTCATTGAGGATGTCGGGTTCATGCTGCTGCTGAGATGTCAGGCCATCCTCACGATACGCGACGCCCGTGAGGGACGCGTCAAGTGCCCGCGGTGTGAACGTGAAGGCGCTACGACGATCGTCCCACGCCCGCAGGAGCGCGGCCCCGACGCGCGCATGGAATGCGACCGGTGCGACTGGGCGATCACGTGGGGCGCCTACCACAAGACGTATCAGCACAAGCAGTTGCACTCGGGCGGCGCCGTCGCGGCCTTCGAGACGTACGTGAAGGCGTACGGTAGGGCGCGCACGCCGAAGGCGAAGATCCTCGCCATCGACCGGCTAATCCACGAGTTCCACTACTCGTTACGCACCGACCCCGACCAGCCCACCCGCCCCGCGGCCGTCAACCTTATCCAGGGGAAACTCACCGACGTCGCGCGCTTCCTCGACGAACTGACGTACGGCGAGGCCGCCACCGCGGAACTGGAAAGCCGACGACGCGAGTGGCGGGACACCGTGGACCGAATCCCCTGGATGGCCTTGCCCGCCCGGGAGCCGGCCGACGGCTCCGACAGCGAGGAGCGGTAACGCGTTGTACGACCTCCGCATCGGGATCATCGGGGCGGGCGGCATGGGCACGGCCCATGCGAAGAACATCGTCGGCCTGGGCGCCGAGATCGCCTGTGTGCACGACGTCCGAGTCGACGCCGCTCAGGGGCTTGCGTCGGCCGTAGACTGCGACTGCGCCACCGACAGCCTGGACACGCTGTTCGGTCGCGAGTTGGACGGCGTCGTGTTGACGACGCCGCCCGCGGTGCGCGTCGCACCCGTGCGGATGGCGTGCGAACGCGACATCTCGCTCATGATCGAGAAGCCTCCGGCGTTCAGCATGAGCGACGGCGCCGAGTGCGCGTCGCTCATGCAGGGGCGCGAGATGTTCGCTGCGGTGGGGTTCCAGTTGCGCTACTCGCCGCTGTTCGAACGCCTGCGCGAGATGCTCGTCGGTGAAACCGTGCATCTCGCCAGGACAGTGTGCACGATCGACTACTACCTCACGTTCGGCATGTCGCCGTGGTTCCTGCGCCGCGCCGACAGCGGCGGGCCCATCGCAGAACAGGCGATCCACGTCCTCGACTGCGCGCGGTACGTCCTCGGTGACCCGCAGCCGGTGCGCGCCGCGGCCTTCGCGACGAAGAACATGGCGCACGACCGCCCCGAATTCGACGCGGAAAACGCCGTACAGATCGCCTACGAGCTGGACAGTGGCGTCTTCGCCACGCATATGAACCACTGCGGCACGGAGCGATTCGCGTTCGACGTGGAACTGATCGGGCCGCACCTGCGACTGCGCGCGGACGTCACCGAGAACCGGATCGTCGGCTACCTTCACGGCGAGGACATCGCCGAGCCCGCGCCCGCGTCGAACAGCATCGGGCTGGACAAGATAGGCGCGTGGCTGGAGGCCATCGACACAGGCGACCACAGCCTGATCCGGTCGCCATACGACGACGCGCTGCATACGCTAGCGCTGGTGGAGGCCGCGCGTGAAGCGGGCGACACGGGCGAGATGACGCACGTTAGGGGACACGAGATATGAGAGTCGTGGTCGTAGGCGGGACGGGGAACATCAGCACGAGCATCGTGCGCGAGCTGTTGGAGCTAGGGCACGACGTCACGTGCTACAACCGGGGGCGCAGCGGCTCACCGCCGGACGGCGTGCGCGTCATCCAGGGTGACCGCCAGG
>NYZG01000289.1 GCA_002687025.1 Candidatus Poribacteria bacterium | reverse complement strand
TGGGCCTTGTCGGCATCGGCGCGCGCGCGCACGGCTTCTATGCGCTGGGCCGCGTTCTGGGCCGAGGGGCTTACGTGCTGTCTCCCGACCGGCAGGACTGGGGCGCGGCGTGGTTCTTCCGCCGCTGGTGTCCCGAGCTGTTCGTCACCACGCTCGGCCGTGGCGGAAGCTAGCCTACGTGACCCATCCGACCGACTTGGGTCGCCGCGCTTTACGCCGCCTCCGCCGACGCGCGATAATCCCCCATGCTAGCTCCAGACTGGATCGCGCCTCACCGAGGGCGCGACCATCGGACTCCACGTCTCAACCGGTAGGATGACCGCATTCCCTCCGCATCTCTGATCAGCCGCCTCGAACGGTTCGCCGCGCGTTCGCCCATTGCCCCATGCTCTCTCCCGCAGAGAAGGAAGCGAGCCGGGTGAGTGTGTCCCTGAGCGGGCTCGTCGTGACCGCTGCCTTCCTGATGGTCGCCCTCGCCTCGAAGGAGATCGGCGCGTGGTTCTCCAGAGTGCGCCTGCCGCTCATTACCGGCTTCCTCTTCACCGGAGTGCTCGCGGGGCCGCACGTCTTCGACCTCGTGTCGGCGGATGCCGTGTCGCGACTGCGCCTGATCGACGAAGTCTCCCTGGCGGTCATTGCGTTCGCGGCCGGCGCCGAACTGTACGTCGAGGAGCTTCGCGGTCGGCTCAGGAGCATCCGCTGGACGACCATCGGCCTGATGTCCGTCACGTTCGCCGCGGGAACGGTCGCCGTCATGTTGCTGGGCGAGTGGATTCCGTTCGTGAGGGAGATGCCGACCGCGAGCCGCCTGGCGGTGGCGCTGCTGGCAGGTGTGATCCTCGTCGCGCGATCGCCTTCGTCGGCCATCGCGGTCATCAACGAGCTGCGTGCGCGTGGTCCGTTCACGCAGACCGCGATGGGCGTCACAGTCATCATGGACGTGGCGGTGATCGTGCTGTTCGGCGTGTGCTCGTCGGTCGCCGACGCGCTTGTGACCGGGATCGGCGTCGAGGTCCGTTTCGCGATACTTCTCGTCGTGGAGCTATCCGCGGCAGTTGGCCTTGGGTACGCCTTGGCGGGAATCCTGCGCTTCATCCTATCGCGACACCGGGGCATCGCGACCAAGGCGACGCTGATACTACTCGCGGGCTACGGCGCGTTCCTACTATCGGCGCAAGTCCGTCGGCTTTCGCACGACCGCCTCGGCGTCGAAGTGTTCGTAGAGCCGCTCCTGGTCTGCATGCTGGCCAGTTTCATCGTCACCAACCGCACCGGATACCGTCAGGAGTTCGTGACCGTACTGGAGCGGATCGGCCCTGCAATCTACATTCTGTTCTTCACGCTTACCGGGGCTTCGCTGGACCTGGTTGTGTTGCGGGCCGTGTGGCCCGCGGCTCTGGCGCTGGTGTTGGTACGGCTGGTGGCGCTGGCTGTCGGGTCGTTCGCCGGGAGCCTTGCCGCTGGCGAGTCGCTCCGGTTCAGCCGCCTGAGCTGGATGGCCTACGTGACGCAGGCTGGCGTCGGACTGGGTCTTGCGAAGGAAGTCGCGGTTGAGTTCGGAGACTGGGGAGGGCAACTGGCGACGCTCCTGATCGCGATGATAATGGTGAACCAGGTGGTCGGCCCCCCGCTCTTCAAGTGGGTGCTGCACCTCATCGGCGAGGCGCACCCGCGCGGTGAGGGGCGCGATTTCTACGGCGCGTACAAGGCGATCATCTGCGGCCTGGAGGGGCAGTCGCGCGCGTTGGCGCGGCAACTCGCCGCGCACGACTGGAAGGTGACGATCGCGACCCGACTAGACGACCCGCCGCCCGAGGAGGGCTTCGATATCCACACGGTGTCCGCGTGGACCGCCGACGAACTCGATCGGCTCGGCGCGCACGACGCCGAGGCGGTCGTGGCGATGCTCTCCGACGAAGAAAGCCTCGATGTCTGTCAGCAGTGTTACGAGCGATTCGGCACGGCCAACCTCATCGTGCGACTGAACGACCATGCGAACGTGCCGGCGTTCAAGGAGATCGGCGCGCACATCGTGGACCTATCGACGGCCGTTGTCGGCCTGCTGGAGCACTGCGTCCGGGCGCCCTCTGCGACGGCGCTTCTCCTCGGCACGGACGGGGCGCAGGATGTCGTCGAGGTCGAGGTCGGTAACGCGGATCTGGACGGCCTCGCGCTGCGCGACCTGAGGATGCCGTCGGACACGCTGGTGCTGTCGGTGCGGCGTGGGGAAAGCCTGCTGATCTCACACGGCTACACGCAAATCAACGTCGGCGACTGGGTGACGGTCGTCGGATCCGTGGAGTCGCTGGAGCAGGTCCGGTCCCGCTTCGAGGCGTGACCGAGAGCAGCACGGGCGCGGGTAGCAGCTCGCCCTCTGGCGACGCGCGCGTGACCGGTTCCGGTTACGTCTCCGCGCGCCGCCCCTACGCGAACCAGCCACTGGGCCCGCAGCTCCGATCTCAGCGTCTCGCGGCTCTTTGGCTTCGCGCGCCAGGGACGGCGTGAGTGATGCGCCCGTCCGCCCCTGGCCCAGGGTGGCCATGGCGCCGACCTGCTGCCCTCCCTGCCCGAGCCGTCGGTCCTGACTCCGCCTGCCCGACGTGTCGTCCCGAAACCGTGCGCGGGGCGGCGCCTCCCGGCCTTACAACAGTACTGTGCGTCGCGGGCCCCACACGGAAGGGATCGAGATGCCGTACGAAGCTGGCGAGCTAGAGTTCCTGGCCACCGCGGAGAAGGGCGAGGTATCCGCCCTGCTCATGCGGCCCGCCGGGGCGGAGCTCCTACTTGTATTGGGCCACGGCGCCAGCACGAACATGCGCCACCGAACAGTCGAGACGATCGCCGAGAGGTGTTTCGACGCCGGAATAGCGACCTTCCGATATAACTTCCCGTACAGCGAGTCGGGCGGCGGGAGGAACTCGAACGCCGTCTGTCAGGAGACCATCCGCGCCGCGGTCATGGCGGCCCGCGGCGTCGCCGGCGGAACGCGGATTCTCGTCGGTGGGCACTCGTTCAGCGGGCGCATGTCGTCGATGGCCGCGGCGGAGGCGCCGCTGGAGGGCGTCGAGGGGTTGGTGTTCTTCGCGTTCCCGTTGCATCCGGCGGGCAAACCCGGCACGGAACGGGCGGAGCACCTGGACGAGGTCACCGTGCCCATGCTGTTCCTGTCCGGCACGCGCGACGGCTTGGGCGAAGTGGACCTGTTGCGCCCAGTCTGCGAACGCCTCGTAGGCAACGCCACGCTGCACCTTCTACAGACCGCCGACCACGGGTTCAAGATACTGAAGCGGACCCGCGGCACGGATGAGGATGTCTTCGTGGAGATGGCACGTGTGCTGTCGGACTGGGCGGCCAAGGCGCCGTAACCGGTATCAGAGCACGTCCTGACGCTTGAGGTGCGCGAGGAGTTCCATCATCTCGGCGAGTATCTCGCGTTCGCGGCGCTGAAGCCGCATCGCGGCGACGATGCCCCGCACCCGGTCGCGGATGTTGGCATTCGCAGGCCGGCACGCGGCAGCCGAGGCGCGATCGTAGCTCTCTGGCGTAATCCCGAGATACTTGACGACGAGGTAGTTCTCCCGAGGCGCCGACTCCACCTTCCGGTCCAGCACGCTACCCAACTGACGGCCGCCGTAATACACCGCGTACGACCGCCCGGTGCCGGGGTTGAGGATCGTGTACCCGCCCTCGTCCCGGAACTCATTCCAGCACCGGTCGAACCCGGACACCGGGATGCGGTCACGCAACTCCTGCGCGGAGCGCATCAGCGCTCCGTCGTCCCTGGGACGACGAATGACGCGATAGCCGTTGCTGGTAGCCTCTTCGGGTATTGGCCCCTGCGTCAGCACGGCGGTATCCAGGGTGTATTGGATGCCGTTGCTCACACCGCGGGCAAGGTCCACGTGTCGCTCGACCATGTCCGTACTCAGCGGGTGCAGTTCGTACGGGCCGCTCGACGTGAACACGCGGCGTAAGCGCCTGCGCGCGTCGATGCTGCCGAACAGATTCTGCGTCACGGGCGCTTCGACCTCGAGGCCGTACCCAAGGGGCGCTTCCTGCACCAGTCCCAGGCTCGATTCCACGTCGTCGGCCCGTAGGGAGAGAGCCGTCTGGCTCTTCGACAGCACGCGGCCGATGAGATACTGCCGGCGAAGCGTGCGTATCTCTTGCGACACCAGGTCCGCGGTGGGCCTGTCCATCGCCTCCAAGACGATCTTGTGTTCCCACCGCGTGGCCCGCTCGTGCGAGAGTATCTGCAATTGGTACTCGCGTCCGTCGAACCGCACGTGTCCCAGGCCCGTCCACGGGTCGAACGTCGTCCGGTACGGGACGGACTCCGCGCCGTCCGGCCGCGCGAGGATGCAGTCCCGCCGCTCGTAGCGCGAATAGATGCTGAACTGGAACTCCGCCCCGCCATACGGCTCCAGCGCCTCGCGCACATCGAGCGCGAACTCGTCGCCCCGAGGGAACGGCTTGAAGAGCTTCTCCGCCCGCGCCGGATAGTTCAGAGCTTCGAGGAAGTTCCCGATGGGGATGCCCCGCATGTCCGAGCCATGCCCGAACACCTTCGTCTTGGTCTTGAACGGCGGCTGGCTCAGGAACACATCGCGCTGCGAAACGAGGAGGTACGCGGGGTCCTGCGAGAGATCGTCGATGGTCGACGCATCGCCAAACGCCTGCTCGAGAGCGCTCAGTTCCACCGTTTCCGTCGGTTCCGAGCCGCGCTTCAGCTCCGCGAAGTGCACGATGTCGTCGGGACCGTACCGCAACGGAGCGCTCGAAGACAGGTTGTCATAGCTCGTCCGCCGGAAGCGGATACGCGGCTTGATGCGCACGATGGGCGTCAGGCCGTAGTCCTTGAGCAGCGCGTACAGCGTCACGGTATACGACTGCTCGTGCATCTTGCGTTCGAGCAATCCGTGGAGCGGCACGCCGTGCATCTGGTCACGGATCAGGTACTCCTGAACCGCGTCGCTGTCGTTGCTGAAAATGAGCATGCGGTGTTCTTCACGACCGTCATCTACCATCGTCGAACACCTCCATCCCCGTGTAGTCGCGCGCGCCTCGTCCGCAGCGCTACGCGAACACGCTCAGCAACTCGATTCCGCGTTCATACTTCGACTGTGAGTGCGGCGACAGACCGTATTCCGCGGCCAGCGACCGCGCCATCTTCCGCAGCAGCGCCTCGTCGCCGTCTTGCAGCTCAATCTCCAGCTCGTACTCACGCGCGGGGGCGGAGTCGTCCCCGCCGCTAGTGTACGCCACGCGGTCGAAGCACAGCTTGACGCGTCCCAACCGCCCATCGGACCCCTCGCCGTCGCCGCAGGGCGCGTCGATGTACCACGCCTCTCGGACGTTGTCCACGCACAGCACCGCCTCGACGCGTTCGGACCCCACGTGGCGCAAGGCCGTCACCACGGCGGGCGTGTCCACCTCCTGCAACCGGCCCGCGCGCAACGCGTCGGCCTGCTGCTCCGTGATGACCTCCTCGAACTCCGTCCGCGCGTGTTCGTCGATGAAGGGCCCCTTAAACGTCACGAGCACCGAGCCCGCCTTCTCCCGCAGGCGTAGCGACCAACCCGCGTTCAGCAGCGTTGCGCCCGCTGTATCGAAGTACGTGTCCCGCTGCGGAACCGTCTCACTCGCGGCCATCGCGTATCCGCCCACGAATCCCGCGGATCGGATGCTGTCGAACAGCTCTTCCGAAGCGACCTGAAACTTGGCCTCGACCTCGCGCGCCATCGGTTCGCCCTCGCTGCCCACATAGCTGTGCCCACGAGCCACGGCGGCCTGTGGGCATCGTGCATTTGCCCGCGCCGACTACGCGCGGCGCGCCGTCGCCATCGACCCTCCTGTCAGTCCTCGACGCCCAGTTCCTCCTGGACCGTTCGTATGATGCGCCGGTCGATACGCAGCACGCGCGGGTCCTTGTCGGGGTAGTCGAACTGGCTCAGCAGGTGTCGGATCGTGTTGATACGCGCGCGCTTCTTGTCGTCGGATTTCACGATGGTCCAGGGCGCGTCGGCGGTAGACGTGTAGAAGAACATGTCCTCCTTGGCGCGTGTGTAGTCGTCCCACATGCTTCGGCTCGCCTTATCCACCGGCGACAGCTTCCACTGCTTCAGCGGGTCGTTCTCGCGACTCTGGAACCGACGCGCCTGCTCCTCCTTGCTGACGGAGAAGTAGAACTTTCGGAGGACGATTCCCGACCGAATGAGCATCCGTTCGAATTCCGGCACGGAGCGAAGGAACTCGCGCATTTCGTTGCCGGTGCAGAATCCCATCACGCGTTCGACCATCGCGCGGTTGTACCAACTGCGGTCGAACAGCACCAACTCCCCCGCCGCCGGGAGATGCGCCACGTATCGCTGGAAGTACCATTGCGTCTTCTCGCGGTCGCTAGGGATATGCAGGGCCACGACGCGACATCCGCGCGGGTTCATATGCTCCACGAACCGCTTGATCGTGCCGCCCTTCCCGGCGGCGTCCCTGCCCTCGAACAGCGCCACGACCTTCAGTCCCTCGTCCTTGGCCCAGTTCTCGAACTTCAGCAGCTCCACGTGCAGCGGCATGATGAGCTCGAGATAGTCCTTGGTTCGCAGCTTGTCAAGGGGCTCGGACAGGTCGTCCGGCAGCGGCACGGGAGGCTTGTCACGCCGACGCCGACGCTTGATACGGCGCTCGTGCTGGTGGCTTTCTGCATCGCGTCCGGCGGGCCGCACCGTGGCCACGGCTGCCCGCGCGCCGACGACTGAACCCGACTCGGTCGGGTCGGCCGCGATCGCCTCCTCGTCCAGGAGGGCGTCGTCCTGTGCCTCCTCGGTCACTTCGATTCGGTCGGCGTCTTCCGGGCGTTCGTCGTTGGCGGCCATGGCTGCTCCAATCGACGTCGGTGAGGGTGCTAAGCCAGAACGGTGCTGGCGATCGACTCCGAGTAGGAATTGATGCGCCGCAGGTAATCCACGAGATCGAGGTGAATGCGGCTGCTATCCACGGACTCCTGAACCCCGCGACCCAGCCGGTCGAAGTGCGTCCGCCGGAACGTGTGTTCGAGCTGCACCAGTTCGGGCTTGCTGGTCGCCACTGCCTGGGCGAGCGCCACGTCGTCCGCCGCGAACGCCTGGATGGCGTTGTCGTAGCTTCCCATCACGCGCTCGTGGTATTCGAGCAGCTCCGCGCGGCCCTCATCCGAGAATACGATGTTCCCAGAGGCCTTCGTCGTCAGGAGCGTGACGAGGTCCTTCTCGACCACGTCTCCGATGTGTTCGAGCTCCGTGTTGACGTTGAGTAGTTGCATCGTGCGCTCGGAGAGTTGCAGGCTCAGGTCAGCCCGTCCCACCTGTGTCAGGTATGTCGCGGTTTCCTTCTGCAGGTAGTCGACCAGGTTGTCGCGCTGTAGGATGTCCTGCGCCGCCGCCATGTCGTTCGCGACGAACGCCGGCATGATGTCGGCCAGCATCCCGCGCACGACTTCGGCCGTGCGAAGCATCTCACGCCGCGCTTGCTCGATCGCCAGCACCGGTGTCGCCAGCAAATCCGGGTTGAGATACTGCGTGGTCAGCGTAGGCGCGTCGCGCTCGCCAGTAACCACCGCCTTGTCCGGCACCATCCACTCCACCAGCCGCGCAATGAGCGTCGAGAACGGCAGGAATATGAGCGTGTTCGCGATGTTGAAGATCGTGTGCGCGTTCGCGATCTGCCGCGGAGTGTCCTTCGCCAGCCTCTCGACGCCCGACAGACCCTCCGACACCGGCGAAACCGACAGCACCAGTTGCGCGAGCGGATCGATGAACGCCACCCACAGCGCCACGCCGAGCACGTTGAACGCTATGTGCACCGCGCCCGCGCGAACCGCCTCGCGCGGCTTGCCGATCGACGCCAGCAGCGCCGTCACACACGTGCCGACGTTCGCCCCGAAGATGAGCGCGATGCCCGCAGGCAGCGTGATGAACCCCTGACTCGCCATGACGATGATGATCCCGGTCGTCGCCGACGAGCTCTGCACCAACCCGGTGAACGCCGCCGAGATCAGAATCCCCAGGATGGGATTCTCCATCTGCCCCATGAGGTCCAGGAACGGCTGGAACGAGCGGAGAGGCTTCATGCCGTCGCTCATGACACCCATGCCGAAGAACACGAGACCCAGACCCATGATCATCGCGCCGTAGTGCTGGATCTTGTCCCGCTTCCCGACGAACAGCATCGCGAACCCGATGGCGATGAGCAGCAGGGCGTACTTCGTGACCTTGAACGCGATGATCTGCGCGGTGATCGTCGTGCCCACGTTCGCGCCGAAGATCACCCCAACCGCCTGCGACAGCGACATCACCTCGGCTGTGATGAAGCCCACCACCAACACCGTGGTGACTGACGAAGACTGGATGATCGCGGTGACAAAGGCGCCCGTCGCCGCCCCGGCCACGCGGTTCACCGTAAGCTTCGCTAGGATCTGCCGAAGCCCTTCGCCCGCAACAGCCTTCAGCGCGCCCGCCATCTGCTCCATCCCGAAGAGGAACAGCGACAGCCCGCCCAACAGGCCGATCAGCATTGTGAACACTTGCAGTTCACCCGGGCCGCCCGCGGACGGCGCGTCGGCCGCAAGGCAGGCGCCCACGATCGCGAGGCTCAACAGCCCCACGCCTACGGGCAGCGTGAAGCGCCGGAGAGATCGTCCGTAGCCGCTGTGTGTAATCATCCTACGATGCATCCTCGTCGTCCTTATCCTTCGCCGACTTCTGCCCGTCCCGGACGATCAGCACAGGGCACTGCGAGCTGCGGATCACGCGATCGGTGACGCTTCCGAGCATGAGCCGATCGAGGCCACCGCGTCCATGGGTGCCCATCGCGATCATGTCGACCTTCTTCTCGTCGGCGATCTGCAGGATCTGCGTAGCCGGGATGCCGCGGCGCACGTGGCATTCGTGCTTGTCGTACTTGCGGAGGCGCTTGCTCGCGAACTCCTCCATCATCTGCGTTGCTGAGTCTTCCATGTTGCGGAAGACCTTCTTGCCCGCCTTCTGCGACGCATAGAATCCGGGCGCCTCCGCGGGATCGTGGATCACGTGCAGGGCCAGTATCTTCGCCTCGAACTGCCGCGCGATATTGATGGCCGCCTTCATCGCCGCCACCGAACAGCCCGAGAAGTCCACGGGGACCAGGATCTTCTTCAAAGTCACTCCCTACCCTCGGTTGCGTGCCGTCGCGGAGGGACGAGTCCCACACGTGGGCCTACCCCGCGATCACACCAAATACGCCCTTGATGACGAAGAAGAACACGATCGACATGCCCGCCCCGGCGGGCAGCGTCACCAGCCACGACGTGACAATATCACGAACCACGCGGCGATTCAGGCTTTCCATGCCACGCGCGAGCCCGACGCCGAGAACGGCGCCGACCAGCGTGTGGGTCGTCGAGATCGGAATGCCCAAGCGCGACGCCACGACGATGGTCGTCGCTGCGGCGAACTCCGCGGCGAACCCACGTGACGGCGTCAGCTCCGTGATCTTCCTACCGATGGTCGCCATTACGCGCCAACCCCACAT
>NYZG01000288.1 GCA_002687025.1 Candidatus Poribacteria bacterium | reverse complement strand
TCCACGACATCCGTGCACGTGTCCAGCGAATCGTGCAGCGTCGCCAGCAGGCTGCTCGTCTTCGTCGAGAGCCCGTCCCTCAGCGCCGGCAGTATCGCGAGAGAGCCCCCGAGCGCCTGCATATCCCGCGCGTTCGCGGACCCGAGGCCGATGCGACCCACGAGCCGCTCCACGTCGTACACGCCCTTGAGCAGCGCCCGCAGATCGTCCAGCGGCCCGAGCTCCGCGCGCAGCTCCGCGACCGCGTCGAGTCGGGAGCGTATCTCGCGCGCGTCCAGCAACGGCTGCACGATCGCCTGACGCAGCTTCCGCGCGCCCATCGGCGTAAGCGTGCCGTCCAGGATCTGGAGCAGCGTGCCGTGCGTGGAGCCGTCTCGCATTGAGCGGACGAGCTCGAGGTTGCGCTGCGTCGCGCCGTCCAACGCCATGAACGACTCGGTCGAGTACGTCGTCATGCCGGTGACGTGGTGGACGTTGTCCTTCTGGGTATCCAGGAGATACGCCATCAACGCGCCGGCCGCGCCGACGGCCGCGTGGAGGCCCTCGCAGCCGAAGCCGTCCAGCGAGGTCATTTGGAAGTGGCGCAACAGCGTGCCGCGCGCGGTCTCGGGATCGAACTGCCATGGCGGTTGGTCGTTTACTGTGGGGCGAGTGGCTTCCTCGGCTTCGGCGAGGGCGTCACGGTGGCGGAACCCTTCGGGCAGCAGCAACTCCGATGGCCTCAGCCGTGTGACCTCGGTCGCGAGCTTGTCGACGGACGGGAGCTCCGTGACCTGGAATTCCCCCGTCGACACGTCCGCACACGCGAGGCCGAAACGCTTCTCGAACGCGTACAGCGCCACGATGAAGTTGTTTGCCCTGACGTCGAGCGCCTTGGGATCGGTGACCGTGCCGGGCGTGACCACGCGGATCACCGCGCGCTTCACGACGCCGCGCGCCAGCTTCGGGTCTTCGACCTGCTCGCAGATGGCGACTTTGTGCCCGGCCTGGACCATCTTGTACAGATGCGCGTCCAGCGCGTGATACGGGAATCCGGCGAGCGGGATCTTTTTGCCGCTGGCGTCCTTCTCTCCGCGAGACGTAAGCGTGATCTCCAGCACCTTCGAGACGATCGCCGCGTCCTCGAAGAACGTCTCGTAGAAGTCGCCCATGCGGAAGAACAGGACCGCGTCGGGGTTCTCGGCCTTGATGCCCTGGTACTGCGCCATCATGGGGGTCGTCTTGGCTTCTGCCACCGGCTCGATCCATGCCTTCCAGGTCGCGTCGTCAGGTAGAGACGCCGCCGACAGTAGAACTACGCGCCGCGAGCCCACCGCGATTCAGACGCGGGCACCCTGGCCATGTTGTGTCCGTATCGGCGAGAGCGCAAGGGGAGCCGCGCGGACTTGGCGGCCAGCGGCGATCCCCGTAGGATTACCGCGAATCTGTCGGCGAGTCCTGGGAAACCGCATCGAGGAGGACATCGCGCATGTCCAAGGAGTGGACGCTCTACCACACCCCCGAGTGCAGCAAGTCGCGGGCGGCGATGGCGCATCTTGCCGACGAGGGCATCGACGTCGACGTGGTCGAGTACCTTGGCGCCCCGCCCACCGAAGGCGACATCCGCGCGCTGCTTGGCAAGCTCGGGCTGAAGGCTCGCGACATCATCCGCGACGGCGAAGACGAATACGACGAGGCCGGCCTGGCCGACGAATCCCTCAGCGACGACGCCCTGATCGCGGCCATCGTCAAGCATCCCATACTCCTGCAGCGACCCATCATAGTGCGCGCCGACAGGGCGGTCATCGGCCGACCGACCGAGGCGATCGACGACCTCCGTTAAGCGAGGGGCGCAAGCGTGAAAATCACTGAGGTAAAGACGTTCGTGATGCGCGGCGTCGAGCGCAACTGGCTTTTCGTCAAGGTCGAGACGAACGAAGGGATACACGGCTGGGGCGAGGCATCCCTCGAGTTCACAACCCTCACGGTCCAAACCGCCGTCGAGGAGATGGCGGGCCACTTGATCGGGCAGGACCCCACGCGCATCGAGCACCTGTGGCAGACGATGTTCCGTCACGGCTTCTGGCGTGGCGGCGTCGTGCTCAACTCCGCGATCAGCGGCCTGGACCAGGCGCTCTGGGACATCACGGGCAAGGCGTACGGTGTTCCGGTGTATAAGCTCCTTGGCGGCGCCTGTCGAGACCGCATTCGTCTGTACGCGCACGGCGGCTGGCAGACGGTCGAGCCGCTCAAGGAGCTCGGCTTCACGGGCATGAAGACCGGCCCGGACGCTGAGAACGTGCGCAAGGCCCGCGAAATCGGCGGCGAGGAGTTCGCCCTGATGGTGGACAACCACGGGATGTCTACCCCGCACGAGGCGCATCGACGCATTCTGGACCTGGAGTCGTACGACCTCCTCTTCTTCGAGGAGCCATGCCCGCCGGACAACCCGGATGTGCTGGCGCCGCTTGCGGCGGCCCGCTACAGGACGCCACTGGCGACAGGCGAACGGCTCTTCACCCGGTGGGGGTTTCGCCGCGTGTTGGAGAATCAGTGGGTGTCCATCATCCAGCCGGACATATGCCACGCAGGCGGCATCTCGGAGGGTAGACGCATCGCCGCGATGGCGGAGACGTACTACGTCGAGGTCGCTCCGCACAACCCCTACGGCCCCATATCCACGGCGGCATGCGTGCACCTGTGCGCGGCGATACCGAACTTCGCGATCCTGGAATACGTCTACTCGAACGAGCCGTGGCGGACGGAGGCGCAGGTGGAGCCGCTCGTCGTGCGCGACGGCCACGCGGAGCTACCCACCGCGCCCGGCCTCGGAGTCGATCTCGACGAGGACGTGCTGCGCAGTCGCCCGTATGAGCCGATTCCGTTCGGCCATCGGTACGCCGACGATGGCAGCGTCGCGGACATCTGAGTCGGCGGCTCCCGCGGTCAACAGATACCTTCGAGGGCGCTGACCAGTCGGCCCGCCTGCAACTTCCACGTCCAGTCCCGCATGAACTCCGCCCCTGCCTGCCCGACGCGTTCCGCCTCCGCGCGATCAGCGTAGGCGCTCTCCAGCCTGTCCACGATCTCTTCCACGTCCGATTCACCCCAGCCGTCGACGCCAACGGCGAGCGACGGCGGCTCGACGGCGGATTGCGAATTCAGAGCGAAGCAGTGATCCTCGCCTATCAGATCGAGGTGACCGGTATTCGCGGAGAGGATCGCCGGGACGCCACACGCCATGCACTCCATGGCGACGAGGTTCGTCCCGCCTTCGCAGCGGTTCGGGAAGACCGCGACATCCACTTCTCGGAGTATCTGGCCCGCCATATGGTTCGAGAAACTGCCGAGGTCGAGGAACGACCCTTCTGGCAGCCCGTTGCGGTGCAGCCATTCGGAGATATCCAGGAATCCCCGCTCGTCGACGGAGGGGGCTCCCTCGACGTGGCCCCTCCGCTCCAGCGAGGACAGCGTCTCAGGCGGGTAGATGTTCTGCCAAGCGACCGCGAGAAGCGCGTCTGGGTGGCGTGCGTGGAACGCCTTGAACGCCGCGACGACGATGTCCTGCCCCTTGCGATACTCCAGCTTCCCGCCGGAGAAGACCACGTACCGGTCCCTGAACGGGCCCACACCCACCGAAGGCGCGGGATGGAAGATCGCTGGATCGACGCCCTGATGCACTGACTGCACGTTGGCGATTCCGTGTGCGTCGAGCACCTGCCGGTTCCAGGTGGAGCCGGCGATGATCGCGTCGTATTCGGCCGCGCGCGCGATGGCCCCGAGCCCAAGGTTGGTGTTTTCGAAGAACACGACGCCAACGTTGGGCGTCCCGACCGCGCGCATCCCGGGGGCGATCACAACCTGGTCCTGGAACAACAGGTCGAGACGATTGCCGAGTGGATGCAGCACAGGGAAAGGGCACACGACCTTCTCCCCGGCGCGCCCGGTGCACGCGCGGGCAAAGTGCTCATGACGAGCGATGGCGGCTTCGAGCGCCGCCTGATGCGGGGGATACGACTCGGCGTTAACAAGGGGAGCGATCAGCGGCAGCGGGACGTGCCGCCCGTCAGCAGCCAGCTCTGCGAGGAGGTTGATCCCGTAAACGCCCCATCCGCAGACCCGGGTCAGCCGCCACCCAATGCCCAGGGGACGCGCGGAATCAGCTTTGGCGTGGACCTCACCTGGCAACGTTCGTCTCGGCCTCCATGGAGGGAGCGCGCGCCTCAATGCCTTGCGCGGCCGCGACGGAAGTGTGTCACGTTGATGGCCGGCTCACAATCCGCGAGGCGAGCCACAGGCCTTCATGATTCGTAGCGGTGACTCCGCCAAGCGCGCACGGCCGTGGCCGATTGTGTGGCGCCGCGACGCGATGGTACCATGCGCCACCACGCAGGGACTTGGCTACATGTGAGTGATGGGGAGTGACCGATGAAACTCGTCAGCTTTCGAGCGGACGGAGGAACGCGTCTGGGCGTAGCCGTCGGGGACCGCGTCGTCGATGTCGCCGCCACCTATGCGGCGAACTTCCCGGGCGACGCCGACACCCTTCAGACGATGCGGGCCTTCCTCAGCGGCGGCGCAGCGGCGCAGGAGGCCGCGCAGCAGGTCCACGCGCTGGCCATCGAATCACCCGACAAGGCGACTACCACCGACGCGGCTCTGGCCGCCCCTGTGCCCGATCCGCCGAAGCTCCTCTGCCTTGCGGGCAACTACGCGGAGCACATCCGAGAGGGCGGCGGCATTGCCCTCGAAAAGGAACAGACGACCCCGCGCGTTTTCATGAAGCCGCCGTCTACCACCATCGTCGGCCCCGGCGACGCGATCGTCATACCGCGTAATGCCGGTTGGATCGACTGGGAAGCCGAGCTCGCCATCGTCATGGGCCGCCGCGGGCGCTTCATCGACGCGTCCGACGCGCTCAGCTACGTCGCGGGCTACACCATCGTCAACGATGTGTCCGAGCGCCAATTCGTCATCGACAAGGACCGCGAGCCACGCGACGGCGACAGTTGGTTCGACTGGCTCAACGGCAAGTGGTTCGACACGTTCGCGCCTCAGGGCCCGTGCCTCGTGACATCAGACGAGATCCGCGACCCGGACAGCCTGCGCATCGCGCTGCGCGTCAACGGCGCGTCGAAGCAGGACTCGAGCACCGCCCACATGGTGTTCACGTGCGCGGAACTGATCGAGTGGGTCTCGCGGAACGTCACCCTCGAGCCGGGGGACATCATCTCGACCGGCACGCCGTCCGGTGTTGGTAAGGCGCGCGGCGAGCACCTGAACCCCGGCGATACGGTTGAGGTCGAAATCGAGGGCATCGGCGTGCTGTCGAACCCAGTAACGCGCGAAGAATGAGCCGAGAGGGCAGCATGAGCGAATCCACCGGCCCCCTCGTCAAGGCAGAGGACGCGGCCGTCGTACAGACGCCGTTCGCCGACATCCTGTGGCACTGCCACGCTCAGAACTCCACGCTGGGACACCTGGCCTTTGGGACGGCCACCTTCCCCAAGGGCGGGGGCCACGCGTCCCATCGGCATCCGAACGCCGAGGAGTTCATATACGTCGTGAGCGGGAAGGCGACGCAGGCCGTGGTGGACGAGACGTTCGACATGGGCCCGGGCGATTGCGCCCACATTCCGCGGGACGCCGTACACTCCACGATGAATGTAGGCGACGGCGAGCTAGTGATCTTGGTTGGCTTCAGCGCGGCGGACCCCGAGACCATAGACCTCGACCCGGCGTAGACAAGCCCGAGGGCCCGGTTGCGTATGGACGTATACTACGTGCGCCACGGCGAGTCGACGGGCAACACCGGCGAAACGCACGAGCCCGATCCCGCGCTCACCGACGCAGGACTGGAGCAGGCGGCGCACGCTGCCGCCGCGCTCAGAGGGCTCGGCGTAGGCAGGCTGTACTGTAGTCCCCTGCGACGGAATCTACAGACGGCACGGGCCATCGGGGACGCGTTGGGTCTCTCGCCCCACGTCACGCCGGAGCTGTGCGAGATCGGCGGCATCCCTCCGCACGACTACGGTGCCGGACGCCTCGAAGAGCGCAGCGGCATGAGTCCCGACGAAATCCGAGACGTATGCCCTGGCGCCACGCTGTCCGAGGACATCACCGGCGAGGGTTGGTGGTTCCTGCGGCGCGACATCCTCGACGCGAACGACCCGTTGGTGTGGCGGCGGGCGGTAGATTCGGGCAAGAGCATGGGCCGGTTCCTCATGGAGGATCGATCCGGCGCCGACGACGTCAGCGTACTGGTGGGTCACGGAGGCTCCGGCTGGCTCTTCTGCGAGACGTTTCTCGGCATCGAGCCCGCGCCGGGCCAACAGCGGTTCGGTCTGGACAACTGCAGCATCTCGCTGTTCCGCATGCGCGACCACGGCATACGGCTCGCGTTCTTGAACCGCGTCGAGCATCTGCCGTTGGAGCTGCAGGAAAGCGAGCGAGCGCGGCTTCGGGCCTCGCAGGGATAGGAGAGGCAGGACCATGGGCAGCGGGATCGCGACGATGCCGCCCGACCTGTATCGCGAATCCGCGCCCGCAAACGGCGTGACCGGCGGACTGGCGGCGATCAGCGACGCGGAGGCCGCCCGGTACCACGAGGAGGGATACCTCGTCGTCGAGGATGCCTTCGGCCCCGGCGAGGTGGAAAGGGCCCTCGACGGCCTGACGTACCTCATGGACGGAGGCGACGGAGATTTCCGAGGCGTGCAGTACGAACCCGCGGCGCGCGACCGTGTCCCCGACATGGCGGTCGAAGAGCGACGCGCGTCCGTGCGCAAGGTGTTCAGCTTCGTCGATCACGACCCGCGTCTCCGAGCCATCTCGGAGCACGCCGGCCTGCACGCGGCTTTGGAGCGCCTGATCGGCCGGCCTCCCGTGCTGTTCCAGGATATGGCGCTCTCGAAGCCGCCCCGAATGGGTTCCGAGAAGCCGTGGCATCAGGACTGCGCCTACTTCAACTTCCAGGTGGACACCCCGGTGGTGGGCGTCTGGATCGCGCTCGACGAGGCGACCTACGAGAACGGCTGTATGCACGTGATACCCGGTACACACCGTGACGGCCCGGTGGTCCACTTCCAGCGCCGTGACTGGCAGATATGCGACACCGATGTCGCGACCGGCGCCAACGTCGTCGTGCCGTTGCGCCCTGGAGGCTGTCTGTTCTTCAACGGCCTCGTCCACCACGGCACGCCGCCGAATCGGACGGACTCGCCGCGGCGCGCCCTCCAGTTGCACTACCGACCCGAGGACATCGTCACGGTGACCCGCGAGGAGCGCCTCGCGGTGTACGGGGATGCGGGCAAGGACGTCACGTGCTAGCAACCCGCGACGCGGCCAACGCGCCCACCCCGCCCGAGCGAGGAACACGATGGTAGACCCCGTCATACGCGCCGGCGACGTGCGCGGGGCCGTGTCCGCCGCCGTGTCCGCACAGCCCGTCACGGACATCCACACACATCTGTTCGGCCCCGAGTTCGGTGAGTTGCTGCTGTGGGGTGTGGATGAGCTGCTCACGTACCACTACCTCATCGCCGAGACTCTCCGTGCCTCGGATGTCGGGTACGACGCCTATTGGGCGATGTCACAGCGCGAGCAGGCCGACCTCGTCTGGAAGACGCTGTTCATCGAGAACTCCCCCATCAGCGAGGCGTGCCGGGGCGTCGTGACGGCGCTCCAGGCGTACGGATTCGACTTGACCACGCGAGACCTCGACAGCTATCGCGACGCCCTACGCGATGTGCGCGTCGAGGATCACATCGACCGGGTGTTCGAGCTCGCCAACGTCGAGTCCGTCATCATGACGAACGACCCGTTCGATCCCGTCGAGCAGCCGGCGTGGGCCGCCGACCGCGCGGGCGACCCGCGCTTCCTCCCAGCGCTGCGCATCGATCCGCTGCTGAACGCGTATTCGGAGACGGGGCGGCCGACGCTGACCGCGTTGGGATACGCCGCCGACGCCGAGCTCTCGGCGACCGGCCTGGCCGAGATTCGTCGGTTCCTCGACGACTGGGTCACGCGCATGCAGCCGCAGTACATGGCCGTGTCGCTGCCGCCCGACTTCGCCTATCCCGAGGATTCGGAGCGAGGGACGATCATCCGCGAGTGCGTGCTGCCGGTGTCCCGCGAGCGGAACGTCCCATTCGCCGTGATGATCGGGGTGAAGCGCGCCGTGAACCCGCGACTGCGCATGGCGGGCGATGGCGTGGCGAAGGCCGACATGTCCAGCCTCGAGCGGCTGCTAGAGCAGCACCCCGACAACAAGATCCTCGCAACGCTCCTGTCCCGCGAGAACCAGCACGAGCTGTGCGTCATCGGCCGAAAGTTCCCGAATCTCCTCGTCTTCGGCTGCTGGTGGTTCATGAACAACCCGAGCATCATCGACGAAATCACGCGCCAACGGATCGAACTGCTCGGCCTCAGCGTGATCCCGCAACACTCCGACGCGCGCATCCTCGACCAACTCGTCTACAAGTGGCCGCATTCCCGCGCGGTCATTGCGGACGTCCTCGCCGACAAGTACGCCGATCTCTCGGCGTCCGGGTGGGCTATCCGGCAGAGCGAACTGGAGCGCGACATCGCCGCGCTCCTCGGTGGGAACTTCCGCCGGTTCCTGGCGAGATAGCCGCCGCCCCACGGGATCACCAGCGTATCTGGCTCTGCACGGGATGCGTGTGCTGATCGCTTCTCTCGGGCAGCGGCCACGCCTTCCATTCGTCGACAAACTCCACCAGCCCGCTCACGGCCGCGTCGAAGATCGCCGCTCCCTTCTCCGGGGTCGCCGTCGTCGCGTCGCCGTGGACGCCCACCTGCGTCCAACGTCCCCAGTAGTCGTTGAACCGCACGTAGCTGGACGTGCTGTCGGAACTGACGTACTTGCCCATGACGTCATCGCCGCGCGTCAGCTTGTCCTTCCTGACGCGATCCTCCGCGAGGTGGAGATAGAGAGACGTCTCGAACTCGTCGGCGTGCGCCCACACCTCCGTGTCGCGCACCTCGTTGAAGGCGCCGCGGGCGAAGGCGGCGTAGTTCGTCGCCGCGCACAGGGAGTCGGTCTCCAGCACCGTCTTCCGCGCCACGAGGTCGATCAAGGGCGAGTTCGACCCGTGGCCGTTCACGAGGAGAATGCGGCCGAAACCGTGGTACGCCACGCTCTTCGTGACATTCAGGCAGAACGCGATGAAAACGTCCGGCTCAATGTGAATCGTCCCGGGGAAGTCGATGTGGTGCCGGTTCAGACCATACGCGATGGGCGGGAGCACGAGCACGCGGTCCCTCGCGCGGCGACCCACTTCCAGGCACACAGACTCCGTCAGGAACACATCGACGTCCAGCGGCAGGTGTGGGCCGTGCTGCTCCGTCGATCCCGTCGGCAGTATCACGACCTTCTGCGCTCCGATGGCATCGTTCATCTCCTGCCACGTGAGTCGATTGTAGCGGTATTCCTGGAGCGTGCTCATGTCGTCTCCTGTCAGCCAACTGCTGGCGATGCGCGTTCAGGAGGACACTACAGGCGCCGGCGCCCCTGGGCAACTGCCGGCCGGCGGCGGGCGCCGCGCCGAGGGAACGGCCCCGGCGGGAGTCGCGCCCTTGCGTAGTACATACCTTGCTATCAGCGACATAAGACGTTAACTTAGTGGCGTGCGCGCCTCTGAAGAGGCAATAACGCTGATGCGGAATCTGCACGACATCCCGCGCCGCCACAGTATCAGGGGAGGCGACACCTCAGATGTCATCACACGCGCGCGCATCCGTTCGATTGGGCGTTACGGTTGCCGTCACGCTAGGCGTCTGCGCCGCCGCTGCGGCGAGCGTCGACCTCACGTACCGGCGCTACGGCCTCAGCATCGGCGACTCCGAACGCGTGAACGGACTGCGCCTCAACTTCACCGACCGCAATCTCCGCGAGGTGAACGGCGTCAACTTCACATTGTGGCGCGACGACGACGAACCCCCGAACTCCCGCGTCGACGGCCTGGCTATTGGGCTGTTCCCTCGCGCCACGCGCTTGACCGGCGTGCAGCTCGGCCTGGCCTCGGTGCGCGGCACGCACGTGACCGGCCTCGGCCTGGCGCCGGGCGTCGGCGCCGAGAAGAACCTGACGGGGCTCTTCGCTGGTATCGGGATCGGCGCTGGCGAGGACCTGACCGGCCTCGGCGTCGCGCTGGGCGCGGGCGCGGGAAGGGACGTGAAGGGCGTGTTCCTCGCGGGACTGGGTGGCGGCGCCGGCCGGGACATGACTGGCGTGGTTTTCGCGGGGCTCGGCGGCGGGGCGGGACGCGACATGAAGGGCATTGCCACCGGCGTGCTCGCCGTCGGCGCGGGACGTGACATGACCGGTATCGCGCTGGGCGGGTTGGCCGTCGGCGCGGGACGTGACGCAAAGGGCCTGACCTTCGGGCTCCTCGCCGCCGGCGCGGGCCGCGACATGGCGGGGGTCGCGATGTCCGGCCTGGCGGCGGGGGCAGGCGGCGACGCCACGGGCATCATGGTCAGCGGCCTCGCGACGGGGGCAGGCGGCGACGCCACGGGCATCATGGTCAGCGGCCTCGCGGCGGGGGCGGGCGGCGATGCCACGGGCATCATGGTCGGCGGCCTCGCGGCGGGGGCGGGCGGCGATGCCACGGGCTTCGTGTTCGGCGGCCTGGCCGCGGGCGCCGGCGACGAGATGTGCGGGATAAGCGTGGCAGGCGGCGCGGCGGGAGCTCCTCGGCTGACCGGCGTGGCGTTGGCGCTGGGTCACACGAGGTCCGAGGAGTTGAGAGGCTTCGCCATGTCGGCGTACAACCGGGTCGAGGGGCGTCAGACCGGGCTCAGCATCGGCGTCGTGAACTACGCCGAGGAGCTTCACGGCGTGCAGATTGGCGTGGTGAACATCGCGACAAGCAACCGACGCGGCCTGCGCGTGACGCCGCTAATAAACGTCGGCTTCTGAATTGAGCGGATACCGTAGCGTGAGGAGCTGAATGATGCCATTTCGTCTGCTGGCGGCGCGTGCCGTCTGGTTATCTGCTCTGGTCGCCCTGGTCGCGTCGGCGTCCGACACGCCATGGGACCTCAGGTGGGCGAGGAAGGGAGGCTTGAGCGTCGAAGTCGCCTCCGAGGCCACCGTGGAAGTCGAAGGCGTGACGCTCGACCTGAGAGAGTTCAGCTACCTGTCGCACGAATGGAACGGCGAGGAGATCCGCATCGCCGGTCACTTGGCCGTGCCACGCTCCGATGTCGAGCTACCCGCGATGGTCCTGGTCACCGACGGCATGGGCGGCGCCAAGCGCATGGCGGCCGCCGAGAACGTCGTAGCGCTAGCCATCGACCGCGTGGGTGAGGGCGATTCGACGGGGCCGAAGGACGACTACAAGAACTGGCTCGACATCGACGAGGGCACGGACATCCGCAACAGTTGGATGCACCACTACGTCATGTCGGCGATGCGCGCGATCACCTATCTGAGCGGGCTGGAGCAGGTGAGCGCCGACGCGATCGGCGTCAGCGGAACATCGCGCGGCGGCGTCTGCTCGCTGCTCACGAGCGCCGTGGACGAACGTGTCGCGCTAGCTGTCCCCATCGCCGCGACCGGCGACATCGCGCGCACGGAGACGTACCCCGACAACTGGATCGCGTCCATCTTCCTGGCGCTGGGCGGCAAGACGAACGACTCGCCTGCGTTCCTGCGGTTCGTTCGGCACTACGACCCCGTGCAGTACGTGGGCAGGTTCCACGGGCTGGTCTGGATCATCAACGGCACGCAGGACGAGTTCTTCCCCATCACCTCCACCGTCGCGTTCATGGCGGGCGAAGGATCGACGCGGCTGGAAGCAGTATACGACGCCGATCACGGATACTACGGCAACGACCAGGGACGTTTCGACTCGTACCTGAACGCGGGCATCGGCCCGCGTCTCGCGGGATGCGCGAGCAAGGCGATCCGCGCCGTCTTGCACGGCGAAGGCGTGCTGCCGTCGACGCCGCAACTCAGGGTGTCCGTCGACGGCGACATGCTGTCCGGGCGAGCGCTCATAGACGGCTCCGACGAGGTCGTCGCGGCGCAGATGATCTACAGCGTCGATGGGGCTTACACGTTCTCGCGCGTCGCCATGGAACGCGCCGACGCTGACGTCCCGGAGTGGCGCGCGTCCGCGGATCTCGATGCTGGCGCGAGTCTGGCGACGTTCGTGGAAGTGGAGTACCGCGACGATGTCG
>NYZG01000287.1 GCA_002687025.1 Candidatus Poribacteria bacterium | reverse complement strand
GGCATCGTGACCATCCCGGCGAGGCGGCGCGGGTCGTCGTCACGCTACGGCCACACCGGCCGCTGCCGCCGTGGCCGAACTACCACCTCGAAGGCGATAACATGGCGCAGTGGCGCGCCGGGATTCGGCGTGACAGGGAGGCGCTCAGCAGGGCTCGCGCCGTCGACATGGCGGCGTATGGACGCCGTGAGAAGGAGTTGGCGCAGTTGCGCGAGGTAATCCACGCTCGCGAACGCGACGCGATCGAACTGCATCGAGACATCGACGCCGACGGGCGGCAGACCGCCGCGGAACGCGCAGGTCACGAGGCGAAGCTTCGGGACATCCACGCCCTCATACACCACCTAAAGCGAGGGGCGAATCACAGGGCTTGTGCTGGGCGAGGAGGGCGGGTCGTACCGTTCGGTTACCGTCGAGGCCCTCGCGACGCGTGGCCACGTTCTACGGATGGCCACGCTGGAGGAAGTCGAGTGGATCGCGCGCCTGTCGCCATAGCGAGATCCAGGACCGAGCCCGCAGGGCGTACACGCCATGTGTGATCGACTGCTTATCCTGGCGGCGCTTGCCGGCCTAACAGTGACGGTCGGATGCGCCCTGATGCGAGAGAGAAGGCCCGTGTCCGTTTTAGATCATGAGAAGATCGACCCGAGCGTCAAGGAGTGGTTCCTCGAACACCCGCACGAACGTGCGCTGCTCCGCGTGACGTTGCGGCGCGCGGAGACGCGTCTTGTTCAGTTGGTGGCGACAGATCGTGTCACACGGATCGACAAGGGCGCCGATCTCCACACTTCCCTTGACGTGAACCACCGTGCGATCCGGGCGCACGTGCCGCACGGCCAGAGGATTACCGGGCCCGGCGTTCGCATCGCGATCCTGGACACAGGCATTCACAGGGCACTTGGGAACGAGCTCGTCCCGAACATCCGCCCTGACCTGCCCGAGCCCCCGCCCGGGTTCCATGTGACCGCTGTCACGACGGAATCGGAGCACTGGGATCTCAGCGCCGACTCGCACGGCGCCGGCGTCGCGAATGTCGTCCTCGGCGCTTCATTAGGAAAGGGCGCCTACATGCTCCTGCGCAGGCGGCGTCCGGGAGGATTCGAGTGTCTAGAGAACCGTGAAACCCCATCCCGCGGCGCTCGGCGTCCCTGACTGCCCGGAATCCCACCGCGGGTTCATGAGCCACGCCTCGGTCCAATCCCTCTCGAGTCCGCGCTTACCTGTCGACACCGTGCTCGAAGTGCGTCACCAATGGCGCCAGGTCGTCCCACAGAGCGTCGGAGATTTCTTCGGACCCCGCCCGTAGGTTCGAGATGGCCTCGTCGGGCGTGCGCGCTCCGGGGATCGTGGTCGCCACGCGCGGATCGCGCACGCACCACTGCAAAGCGGCCGACGCCATCGACACGCCGTGGTCGCGACACACATTCTGTATCTTCGTCACGTGGTCCAGGCACCGCTGACTGAATCTGCGCGCGAGGTAGTCGATGCCCGGCATCGGCCCGGTCGCCAGGAGTCCCCGCTCCAGGGGCGTCGCCACGACGACACCGACATCGTGCTTCTCGACCGCGGGCAGGATGCGTGCGAGCGCGAGCTGGTTCAACAGGCTCCACGCGTCGGGGACGACGGCCGCGTCGAACTCGCCCGTCTCGATATAGTCGGCGTTGGTGACCGGGTCGTTCATCGCGCTGCCGACGTGGCCGACGACGCCCTCGTCCTGCAACTTCCGCAACGCGCCCAAGGCGCCGCGATCGCCCATCACGTCCTCGACGGGGGCGTCCATCGCGTCGTGGATGTAGACGATCTCGAACCGTTCCATGCCCAGCAGTCGTTGGCTCTCCTCGACGCTGCGCAGGATGGCGTCGTAGGAGTAGTTCTGCCCCTCGGAGAGCCGTCCCACCTTCGTCGTGACGATGACGTCGTCGCGGAGCGCTGGTCGCTCCGCGAGCGCCTTGCCGATGATCGTCTCGCTGATGCGGCGGCCGTAGAGCGCCGCGGTGTCGATGAGCGTACATCCCTCGTCCATGGCGGCGACCACCGTCGCGACGCCCAGGTCCTCGTTCATCTGACCGGGCTTGCCGGAGTATTCGTCTACGGCGCGGCTTGGGTCGGGAACACCGATGAACGCGGCCCCCAGTCCGACGACGGGCACGCTGAGACCGGTCCGGCCGAGCGTCGTGTGGCGCATGGTTAGCTCCATTGCGTTTCAGGAGACCCGCCGCGGCTTGGGGATCGAGGACGACGCGCGGTCATGCGGATGTCCTCCGCCCCCGCACGACGGATCGCGCCACGGCCCACGGGTACTCCGGGTCGTCCGCGTTCGCGTCGCGGTAGGTGGGAATCCACGTCCAACGATCCGCCTGGGACGTGTTTGGATAGCTCGCGTGCAACGTCAAGTCGTGGAAGAACACGGCTCCACCAGCCTCCAGCTCCGCCGTTACCGCGCGCGACTCGTCCACGGAGCCGCGTTGCAGGCGATGCCCGAAGCCGAAGCCGTCGGCGGCGTTTCCGTCGTGGACCGCCTCCGCGCGATGCGAGCCGGGCAGCACCATGAGGCAGCCGTTCTCCCGCGTGACGTCGTCGAGCGCCACCCACACGGACGCCTTGTTATCGCCGCGCCAGTACATCCAGTCCTGATGCCACGGGCTGTCGAACACCGTGTCTGCGTCCTTGAAGACGGCTTTGTCGCTGAGGAACTCGACGTTCGGCCAGAGCGTGGCGGCGAGCACGTCGACAAGCCGATCGTCCGCGACGGCGTGGCGGAACACATCGCTGCGCGCGGCCAATCCGACATATACGCCCGTGTTGAGCGCTTCCTTGGGATCGCGGCCGGCTTCGCGGACCTCGACGCGCACTGCGTCAACGATGCGTCGCGCCTCGTCCTTGAAGGCCGCGACCTCATCGCGCCGGAACAGGTTCGGCACGATGACGTAGCCGTCGCGGTCGAACTGCGCGCGCAGCTCCTCGGCGTTACGGTCCACTGTGGGCCTCCTCGGTCCTAATCCGATAAAGGAAGAAGTCCTCCGTGTTCACCGTCGCGCCGGTGAAGCGCGTGAGCTCCTCCACTCCGTGCCGCGCCCGGCTCTCCTCCGGCCAGACGACGTTACGGACGACCAGCGTATCGTCCGCCAACTCTCGCGCGGCCGCAACGACCTGATCGTCGGACGCGATCTCCTTGCGCGCTTGATCCCAGACGATGAAGGAGTCGAAACGCGCCCCGTTCGTGTAGTAGAAGCGGTCCTTGCGCAGGTATCCCAGCACTGCGCTGGCGGCCGGGTCGTACTGACCGATGATGACGTGATCCGTCAGGCCGTTCTCGCGCATATACTCGGCGAGGTTCTTGGCGTGCGAGAAGACGTGCTCCCGCTCCATGCGGGCCGCCGTGACGCCACCCCACGCCTGCACGACCAGGATTCCCGTCAGCGCGACGCTCCCAACGCGCCACAGCCACCGGTCGGCAAATGCCCAGGCCCCGCGCCACGACGCCCACGCAGAGCGCCCGATCCACAGCGCGGTAATCAACGCCAGATACAGGAAGCCGTGGTGCCGCATGCTCCCGAAGTACTTGACGTAGAAGAACGTGAGCAGGCCGACCGTCCCCACGCCGAACGCGGCGAACGCGGCGGGTCGCGTCAGGAGCGTCATCGCGAACAGCGCGACGAGACCCACGGCGACGCCGAAGCGGTGACGGTTGTAGAACTCTCCCGCGAACCAGTCTTTCCGCCCAAGTCGATGGCTGCCCCAGAACCCACGCTTCGTCTCCGGGACGGGCAGATATGCGTGCGTCACGAGTTTGACCGCCTTCTCCGCCTCACCGCGTACGTATGCCGTCTTCCACCCTTCCGCAAACCCTGTGCCCGCCGGCGGATTCAGTTGCAGCGCCGACGTGCCGATCCCCGCCACGACGACAAGCAGCGACACCCAAACGCGCGCGCGACGCAGAGGCGCGTTCTCCCGATCCGTCAGGGAACGCAGGACGTGGTCGAGAAAGAGCGCGCCCAGCAGTGCGATGGTGACGATCAGGGCGTGCACGCTCGTATGCGCCAGCAGGGCCAGAGCGATCGCGGGTCTCAGCGGCCGTTCCACGCGTTCCCGGTACGCCACGGCAAAGAGACAGAGCAGCAGCATCCCCACGCCGTAGTTCCGGCAGAGGATGGCGTACTCGTAGAGCGTGAAATACCCGAAGGCGAACAGGGCCTTCTGCAACCGCGTGAAAGGCGATTTCGCGCAGAACACGTACACGGCCGCCGCAGCGATCAGCAGGTGGAACGCCTGCATGATGGCGGGATTCCACGTGAGCCGAGTCAGCGGCATCAGGCTGAGATGCCAGAGCCCAGGGTGGCCTTCGTACTTCAGATGGCGAAACAGGTCGATGGGGCCCGTGCTGTCGCGGGCGAGGAGCCACGCCTGTATCTCGTCGCGCCACATCTCATGGCGCGACGCCGTGACGGCTCCGACCACGAGGAAGACCGCGGTCACGGCGATCGAGAACGCCGTGTCGGGCACGAAGCCGCGCACACGGCGAACGGTGGCTCGAATCCCGGAGACGGCGGCAGTGATACGCATGGCTGTGGGCGATCCGCCGTCTAGTGTCCCAGACCGGGACCGGTCAAGACATGCGTGCCTACCGTGCCGTCGGTGATCTCGAATATGGAGGGGAAGTCGTCCTTCCACGCTTCGTTCGCCGCGGGGCAGTATTGCCGCCCGTTGCCCTCGATGGCCGTCACACCGGGAACGCGCGCCGCCAACCCCGCCGAGTGGAGGAACGACGCCCCGGGACAGGTCAAATCCTGAACCGCGAGGAACATGCCGTACTCGATCGCGGCGGCGCCCATGAGCAGGGACTCCGTCTGCCCCTTGCACGCCTTGAGCGCGACCCCCGAATACCCCTGCTCACGCGCCAGAAGCAGCGTCTCATGATCTGTAAGCGCCTCGTCGATGACGACCGGCTTGATCTCCGCGGCCTTGTGCATACGGTTCTCGGGATGGGCGCGTAGATCACGATCCGTCGGCTGCTCGATGTACGCCAGCCGCCCGAATGCCTGCCCATCGCCCTCTTGCGTCTTTGCGAGGAACTCGAGCAGGTACTGCACGTCCTGGCACTGCTCGTTGAAGTCGGCGGAGTAGCGCCACTCCGTGACGCCTCTCTGCGCCTGCGTTTCCGCGGTGATGCGATCCACGCTCAGGAACCGGTCGACGTCCCAGTCGAGGTCGTCGCCGTTGAGCTTCACCTTCAGATGCGTGAGCCCGTCCGCGACGATCCACTCGGGCAGCGTCTCCGGCAGGCCGTCCTCGAGTCGCTTGCTGACGTCCGCGTCCGTCAGCGGGTCGAGCGCGCCAACGAGATGGTACAGAGGGATCGACGGCTGAGGGCGTTCGGAGACGTAGGCGTCCAGGTACTTGCCGGCGAATTCGGGAGCGAGATAGCTGCCCAGGTCGTCGCCTACGAACTCGGGGCCGAGAGCGTTGTAGCTGTTGATCCCGTTCGCCTTGCCGAAGGCGTCGTGGATCGCGGCGTCTATGGGGCTGGTCGTGACGAGCGTGCAAAGGTCCGGGATCGGCGTGTCGAGTTCGAGGTCGTCGGACACGATGGCGGCCAGGCGCTTGAACTGCGGCTCGAGCATCGCGGACAGGTCGAGGGGATGCGCGCAGAGCGTCCAGCTCAGCGTGTCCTCCGCCGCGCGGATGGCGAGCAGCTTCATCGCCGAGAGGCTGGCATCGACAGGCACGAATCTCGGTGGGAACGCCCATACGTTCCCCAGAGGCATCGACCCGAAACCGACGGCCTCCTTGCCGTCGCGCGTTTGCACGTGCAGCCGAACGTTGAACAGCGTGCAGTTGTCCGTGGGCACGCCGCCGAACTTCAGCGGCGTGCGATAGGGGTATTCCTCGAAGTCGTACTCGATATCGAGGAATCGAATGTCCGTGTCCTTGGCCATGGAGATGTCTTCCTCGCTCGTGCGCTACGTGTCAGGTCCGTACGTCCGTGGCGACGCCGCTCTGAACGGAGGCGTAGAACGCTTCGCACACTGCGAGAGTGTGCAGCCCATCGTCCGCCGTCACCGGCACGGGAGACCCGTCCAGTATCGCCTCACAGAACCCCTGCACGAGTATCGGTATCGTCGGGATGTTGTCGGGAACGTCGATTGGAATGACGTCCCGCTCGTGGATGCGTTCGAGCGTGTTGGTCGCGAGATTGGCAACAAGCGCGCCTTCCGAGCCGACCGCCTCGAAGCGCGACAGGCGGCCGTTCACCGTCTTCGCGATCTCGAAGCTGGACGTCGCGCCGTCGTCGAGCCATCCGATGCCGGTGGCGTACGTCTCCACGCCCGCTTCGTAGGTATCGCGCATCTCCCCCGAGACGCGCGTGAAGTTGCGCCCGGTCAGGTAGCGCACCGCGTCGAACAGGTGGACGCCCACCTCGACGACCACGCCGCCGCCCGCCACGTCCGGGTCCATATGCCACGCCGTCGGCGAGCGTTCCTGGCGCATGCAGGCGTGCAGGGCGTAGAGGTCGCCGACTTCGGGCAGCTTCTCGCGCAGGACGCCGAGTATCGGCGCGAAGCGCATCGTCTGGCCTATAGTGGCCTGGAGCCCGGCGTTCCGCGCGGCGTCGCGCATCGCGCGGCATTCCGCCACGGAGCGCGCCATCGGCTTCTCGCACAGGATGTGCTTGCCCGCGGCCACGGCCAGCTCCGCCATCGGCAGGTGTTGCTTCGTCGGCGTCGTGATAATGACGGCGTCGACATCCGGGTCCGCGAGCAGCGTCTGGGCGTCTGCGTGAAAGCGAATGCCGTTCTCCTCGGCAAATGCGCGTCCCTGCCCGGCGTCACGCCGCTGCACCGCTACGAGCCGAGCGTCGGGGGCGTCGCCGGCAAGCGTGTGGTTGGCGTAACGCTCGCCGTGGCGCCCCAGCCCGATGATGCCGAAGCCGACCTGTCGTCTGTTCGTCGCCGCTGACATTTTCCATGTTCCCGCGTCTAGTCTTTGTCTTCGAGCAGCTTCCGGAAAGGTTCGGACGGTATCGCGAGCTTCTTCGTTCCTGCCGTGTTGCGCAGCTTGATCTCGACGGAGATCGGCCGGGTCGAACTCCCGGCGGCGTGACGCAGCGTCGCTTCCAGTGACTCGGTCGTATACACCGTCAGGCCTCCGACCGAGACGATGAGCGCGCCGCGCGCAATGCCTGCCGCAACGGCCACGCCGTCGTCGCTGACGGCCTCGATGATGAGTCCCTCGTCACCCTTGTCGAAGCCGTGCACCGCGGCCGCCTCCGCCGGCAGGGGACGTACGCGCACTCCGAGCGCGGACACGAGCGGGTAGGTCAGACTCGCGCCGCCCGCGGCCTCGGGCGGCATCTGTCGAAGGACGACGCCCACGGTCTGTGAGACCTCGTTGCGCTGTATCGCGAAGGGGATTTCCACTCCCAACGGAGCCGTAGCAATCGCCCACTTGAAAGCGGCTTCTGCCTGGGAGTCGCCGCCTTGGAACGGGACACCGTCGACCGCCGTGATGACATCTCGGGGACGCAGGCCCGCCTCCTCCGCGGGCGAATTGGGCGCGAGCCTCTCGACGAGGATTCCGTCAGGCGTCGGGTCCAGCCAAATCCCCAGCCACCCACGGATCACGTGTCCGTGTTCGATGATGTCCGCGCTCACGGCAGCCGCGATCTTCATGGGTATCGCGAACCCGAGTCCGATGTATTCGTCGGAGTCGCGGCCCTGCGTGCGGATCATCGAGTTCACGCCGATCGCCTCGCCCCGCAGGTTGATGAGCGGGCCTCCGCTGTTGCCACGGTTCATGTAGGCGTCGGTCTGGATGAAGTCCTGATAGCGGATGAGGTCGCTGTCGCCGCCGCCGATGAGATCGCCTCGGCCCTTGGCGCTGATGATTCCGATGTTCGCGGAGAAGTCGAGGCTGAGAGGGTTCCCGAGGCTGATGATGAATTGCCCCACCTGCGCTGCGTCCGAATCGCCGGGAGGCATCACGCGGGCGGGTTCGTCCAGTTCCACCTTGATGACGGCGAGGTCGGTGTTCGCGTCGGCGCCCGTCAGCGTCGCCTCGAGCCGCTCGCCGCCGGACAGGGTGACGTAGATGTCGACCGCGTCGTGCACCACGTGGTCGTTCGTGAGGATGTAGCCGTCGGGATGGATGAAGAAGCCGGCCCCGCTCGTGTGAGGGATGCGGCGTCCCTGCAGCCGCGGGCTGGCCGCCACGGGCGTCGTGACGTCCTGGGCGCGTATGGCGACCACCGACTCCCGGCTCTCGCGAACGACATCCACGAGCGCGGACTCGAACGCCTGCACAACCGCGCCGGGCGAGAGCGCCTGCCCCGCCTCGTGCGCCCTCGCAACGGACAAGCATGAAGCGAGCAGCAGGATTGCCGCCGCGATCCCCGCCCAGCAGCGTTCCCGACGGACGGCTTGCATGAGGAATCCTCGCGCGCGACGGCGTCGCTGATCGAAGGGCAGGGCGATGCCGCATTATACGGACCCGGCCGAACGCAGTCAACGAAGGGGTTCGCGCCGTTCCCACGCTTGCCACGCCCGGACGCGCCACTGCATCATAGGGCGGATTCTCCGCCGGTACCGTCGGCATTGGGAGGCGTGGATGGAAGGCGAGACACCGAACGACGTTGCGCCGGGCCCGACCGTTCACACGGAGGGCTGGGGAATCTTCCGCCAAGTCCGGCGTGTGAAGGGGTGGGTCGAGGATCGGGCGGAATCGCGGCACGCGTCGGCGGGGCTCTTTCTGATCGCGGCGATGGAATCGTCGTTCTTCCCGATACCGCCGGACGTGTTGCTGTTGCCTCTGGGCGCCTCGGCGCCGAAGCGGGCGTTGCGGTTCGCGTTCATCTGCACTCTGGGTTCCGTCATAGGGGGTGTGGGTGGCTGGGCGATCGGCTACTTCCTCTATGGCACCGTGGGTCGGGCGATCTTCGAGTTCTACGGCATCACGCACGAGGTGGAGGAAGTGCTCGCCAGATACGGCGAGAACGGCTTCGTGGCCATCGTGGTCGCGGGCTTCACCCCGATACCCTACAAGGTGTTCACGATACTCGCGGGATGGAATGGAACGGTGGCGCTGCCCGTCCTAATCGGGGCGTCGTGTGTCGGACGCGGGGCGCGGTTCTTCATCGAGGGCGGCCTGCTCCGGGTGGCCGGTCCGGCGATCATGCCGTGGGTGGACCGGTATTTCGACATGCTCGTGGTGGTGTTCACCGTGCTGCTCATCGGCGGCTTCATCGTGGTAAAGATGGTGATGTGATGGCGACTCCGCGGCGCATCGGCTTTATCGTGAATCCGAAGCTGAAGGACGCCTTCG
>NYZG01000286.1 GCA_002687025.1 Candidatus Poribacteria bacterium | reverse complement strand
GATGTCCTGGTCGAGGCTGGTGTGCATGGCGTGGCGGTGTGTGGCAGCACCGGCGAGGGCCACGCGCTGGCGCCAGACGAGGCGTACCGCGTCACGCGCGCCGCGGTACAGCACGTGGCCGGCACCATCCCGATCATTGCCGGCGTGATCGCTGACAGCACGCGCGATGCAGTGGAGCGAGGCAAGCGGGTGGCGGACCTCGGTGTCGCCGCCTTGCAGGTGACGCCTGTTCACTATCTGTTCCGACCGTCCGACGACGCGACGCTGACGTTCTTCGCCGAGCTGGCCGAACAGACCGGCGCGGACGTGCTCATCTACAACGTCATCCCGTGGTCGTATCTGAGTCCAGACATGCTCGCGCGCGTGATACGCGACGTGCCGAGCGTAGTAGGCGTGAAGCAGAGCGCCCAAGACATGAAGGCCCTGGCCGACCTGCTGCTGATTCTGGGCGATGACGGCCTGGTGATGTCGGCCGTCGACGCTCTCCTCTACCCCTCCTTCGCGCTCGGAGCCCACGGAGGTATCGCCGCGATTCTCAGCGCCGCGCCCGGCCTCTGTGTTGCGCTGTGGGATGCGGTACGCGCCGGCGCCCACGACGAGGCCAGGCGCCTGCACGAGCTGCTTCTCCCCATATGGAACGCGATAGACGACGACAACCTGCCCGCGAACGTCAAGACGGCTATGCGAGTACAGGGACGAGATGGCGGCCTGCCACGCCCGCCGATGCACGAGACCACGGCCGCGCAGGAGGCGGCGATCCGCGTCGCTCTGGACCGGGCGGGTCTTCTCCCCTAGCGCCCACAGCGTCACCACAGCCGCCGATCCGATGGCACGGCCCGTTCGACCGCGAAGACCACCGCGCCCGCGACGACAAGCGGCGCAAACGCCAGCGCGGCGCTCGTGATCTCTGCCAACACGGTCGATGTGGCGGCCACGCCCAGGAAGAGCTGTCTGGCGAAGATGCCCACGAGCCCGGGGCCGCGCGGCCGCGTGTCATGTCCCGTGCGCAGCGCTATCCGTTCAATGGCGACTCCGAACGCGGCATAGCTGAGGGCGAGCGCCGCCACCTGCCCTGCCCGGCCCGGGAGCCCCGTCCATCCCTCGCACACGACTACCGCGCCAAGTGTCGACGCCGCCGTGATGGCTGCTACGACAGCCGTCTTCGCGGCGGTCACCGTGCTGCCCCTCCGAGCGCTTACGCGAATCACCCAGCCGGCTCCAGTCTCGTCCTCGGCAAGGCCGTGGCTCACCACCAGCGAAGCCACGAGCGCCACCACATGCAGAAGCACGCTCACCTCGGTTGCCGACGATCCCGGCCCCACTGCGACGCCCGCGAAGACCAACGTCAGCGCTATCGGCCCCACCCAACGCGCGACCGTAGTCGGCGACCGGAGCGCGCAACGGACGTCCTTCAGGGCCATGGCCGCAAATGCAGAGCGCGCCGGACGTCCCGCGGCGGCGCCTGTTCGACGCACGAGCCGTCCCGACGTGTACCCTGCGCTCACAGCGGCGTCGAGATCGAACCAACGGCAGAACACGACGCCGGCCGATGCCACGGCCACAGCCGCGAAAGACGCGACCGCGGCGCCCTGAAGCCACCTACCGTCCGGCAACATCGTCACGACCCACGAGGTCGGGACCCACGAGAGATACGAGGCCGCGACGTCTCCCGAAGTCGGGCGCCATCCTCCCCCAACGTCGGCAACGCGCATCAGGCCCGCGAATAGCGCGACGACGAACAGTGTCGAGACGATCCGGAATGCGGCCCGCGCCTTACCGGGGTGGAGCCACCGCGCCACAAGCACGCCACCCATCACACCCAGAGCGGCTGCGGCGAATACAGTCAGCGTCCACGCCGTCACGTACGCGGCAATGCGCGGCGTCGAAGCCTGGGACGCCGCGGCGTAGGCCGCGACGATGGGAGCCGACAGCACCTGCACGCGAACAACGTCCCACAGGACGGCGGAGTAGTGCGACGCGAAGAGAGACGACGCGCCAACCGGCAGGGCGCCCAGCACGCGAATGTCTGGGTCGCCCGTCAACCACTGCAGGGAGCAAGACATCGCACGGACGACGCCGAACGCCCAGATGGCGGCAAACATTGAGCAGGCGAGGACCTGAGCCGCGGCGCCGTCCCGGAACAGGACTGTCGCCACCGCCATCGTTTGGACGATGTAGACGGCCACGATCGCCAGGAAGGCTAGGCGCGCGATCTGCCGCGCGAACGATGCCCGCGCAAGCGCGCTATACGCCATCCGGCCACGCGCGATCGCAAGCGCGCGCGCCGCGCCAGTGCCCATCACGGCGCCGTTGCCGCCAGGAACGCATCCTCCAGCGATGCCACGTCCGTCTGCCCCATGATCCCATCGACCGTTCCGCACGCGACAAGCGAACCCTCGTGAAGGATGCCGACGCGATCGGCAAGCGGCTCGGCGACCTCCAGTACATGCGTTGCCATGAGAACGGCGACGCCCTCGGAGCATAGGGCTGGGATGAGGTCCTTGACGACTCTTGCGCTGCGAGGGTCCAGGCCGCCGGTGGGTTCGTCCAGCAGAAGCGCCCGCGGCCGATGCAGGATCGCCGCGGCCAGAGCCACTCTCTTGCGCATGCCGAGGGAGTAGTCGCCGATCAGCTTCCGTGCCGCGTCCTGCAAGTCGAACACGTCCAGCAGCTCCCCGACCCGCCCGCGATCCCGGATGCCCCGCAGGTCGGAGACGAACTCCAGGAATTCAGATCCAGTCAGCCGCTCGTACAGGGCGGGAGCGTCGGGCAGGTAGCCCAGTTCCGCCTTCGCGGCCATCGGTTCAGCAACGACGTCATGGCCGCCGATGAATGCCTCACCCGCCGTCGGGCGCAGGAGCGTGGCGAACAGGTTCATCGCCGTCGTCTTGCCGGCGCCGTTGGAGCCGAGGAGGACGAACAGTTCGCCCGCCGGCACGTGGAGGTCCAGCGATCGCAGGGCGTCCTGCGAACCGTATCGCTTGCACAGCCCCGCGGCCCGGATCACGGTGTCTCGGCCTCCGCTGGCGCGGTGGGCGGGGCGACTGACCCCTGGACATCCACGCGGAAGCCGTCGGGAGTCGTGACGCCGTTCGCTGTGATCCTCGCCGAGCGAGCGAGAATCGGCAGCAGCCGCAGCGCGGCCGACGACGGGGCCGGCCCGCCGCCTGCCATCTTCACCAATCCCAGCGTCCGCACTACCGCGCCGCGCAACGCGGGGCCGTCCGCCACCAACTGAAACAGGTCCGCCCGTCGCTGTGCCGCACCCCCGAGCGCGGGCGCGCCGCCCGTATCGAGCGCGGCGAGGGCGCGCTCCGTCGTTGCGAACGTCAGCGCGCCAGGTCGCGCCGCCATGTGGACCGGGTACCGCAGGCCGAAGCCGACGGGCACCCCCAGCGTCGCGCCGTCGTCGGCTGTGGTGACGCGCACCGCGGACCCGTCGAAGGTCAGGCGCGTGCCTCCCTTCACGAGCCCGTCTATTGCGGCGCGCGCGCTTGGTGTGACGGCAGTCACGGCGACCTCGGGAAGTAGGCCGCCGGCCGCGTCGCCACCGGGGATCGTCACCACGAGAGGAAGCGGCTCGTCGAGATCGGCCGGGCCAGGGAGCCAGGCCACGCCCACGTGGTCCGCCAGGGCATCTCTAACTGTGCGCATGCTAAGGCCGGCGTGCCAGAACGCCACGTGCGACGTCTCGGGCGCGCTTAAGGCGGCGACCCGCGCCGCGTCGATGGCGTCACGGTCGGTCGCAGTTGGTCCAGCCGGGACCCAAACCGTCGCCGCCCAGTCGCCGTGGTACAGCGATATTTCGCCCAGTACGTCGCCCGCCTCGGCCCGCCAGTAGAAGGACACCGATCTGCCCGCGTCCTGCTCTGCGGCACGGCTGGCCAACGTGGACCCGGGCGCCGCGGCGGGGGCGAGGAATCCGGCGTGGCGGTCCATCCCCAGGAAGGCGTTGCGCACCAGGCCGTCGTCGTCGGAAGCGAACACGAGCCGGCCCCTCGCGGCGTAATGTACCGTGATCGGGGAGCCGTCAACTTCGGCGCGAGTCACCCCATCCTCGCGTGGCCAGCCCTCTGCCAGGGCGATCCTCGCCAACTCGAGCCGTGCGAGCGGCGCCATTGAGGCGATGAGCAGGAACGGGCGAGTGGAACCGGCCGCGCCGTACAGAGCCACGGCGGCATCGGCGCCAAGGGCGAGCCCCAGGCTCCGCCACGGCTCGTCCGCGTCGTCCGTGGCGAGCGCGGACAGCATGGCCGCGTATTCTGGGCTTGCCGCGCCGTCCCGCCACAGCGGCGCGAGAATGTCGTCCTTGACCCAGTCGACGCTGGCCATGCGCACGGCGTCGCGCACCTCGATAAGGAGGCGGGGAGCAGGCTCCGCGGGGATAAGCATCCGTACGGGCGCGTCCGAAGGAAGATGCAGCAGGACCCACGCCGCGTACGCCCCCGCGCACGCGGACGCCAGCAGGCACGTTAGCCACGTCGCGCGTCCAGCGCGCCGCCTGAAGACGCGCCGCCAAGGCGACAGGTTACGCGCCCGCAGTTCTGCCAGAGTCGTCTGTTGGGCTGCTCGGTTCGTCATCGCCGCGCCCGTGTATGAGGATCGTGAACTCGCCGCGCGGCGCGGTTCCCTCGAAGTGCTCTCGCAGGTCGGTCAGTGTGCCTCGCACAAACTCCTCGTAGACCTTTGTCAGTTCGCGCGCGGCGACGGCGGGGCGTGGCCCGAAGACCTCCTCGGCATCCCCAAGGAACCGTCTGACGCGGTGCGGCGATTCGTAGAAGATCAGCGTCACGTCGAGGTCGCGCAGAGACTCCATCCGTCGCCGGCGTCGCCCGGATTTCGGCGAGCAGAAGCCCGCGTAGTAGAACGCGGCCGTGGGCAAGCCGGCGACAGACGCCGCCGCGACGCACGCGCACGGCCCCGGCGCCGGCACGACGCGGATGCCCCGGTCGATGGCGGCCCGGATCAGCCGACCGCCCGGGTCCGATATGCCGGGCGTGCCGCCGTCGCTGACAAGCGCCACGTCCTCGCCGTCCTCGACGCGCCGGAGCAACGAGTTCGACTTGCCCGCCTCGTTGTGGCTGTGCAGGCTGGTCGTCGGCGTACGGATGTCGTAGGCGTCGAGTAGCTTGCGCGTGTGCCGCGTGTCTTCGGCGGCGATCAGGTCGGCCTCGCCTAGTATCCGCACGGCGCGGTATGTGATGTCCTCGAGGTTACCGATCGGCGTGCTGACGACGTACAGCGCGCTCATCTGCCCCAGTCTCGGGGGTAACGGAAGTCCGTTGCGATAGTGCGCGTCGACAGCTTCGCGATCAGCGGAAGTCGCCGCTTGAATTGCGAGTTCCTCACCCGGCGTGAAATGTCGTCCACGAACGCCGGCTCGAAACCCGCTTCGACGAGCTCCACCCGCGAGTACCGCTGGTCCACCATGTGGTACAGCAGCAGGTCGACATCAGCATATGCGAAGCCAAGCTCGTCCTCGTCCGTCTGGCCTGGCCACAGGTCCGCGGTGGGCGGCTTGGTGATGATCCGCTCAGGCACGCCGATGTCCCGAGCGATCTGCCAGACCTGAGTCTTGAAAAGGTCCCCCAACGGGTTGAGCGCGGACGCCATATCGCCATATATCGTCCCATACCCCAGCAGCAACTCCGTCTTGTTGCTCGTGCCGAGAGGCAGCGCGGACAGCGCTTGCGACTGGTCGTACAGCACGGTCATGCGCTCCCGCGCCATCTTGTTGGCGCGGCGCAAAGTACTCATGTCGGGGAACTTCGCGAAATACGGGTCCACCTGCTCCGAAATCGTTATCGTCAGCGACTTGATGCCCAATTGCGCGACGAGCCCTTCCGCGTCGGCAAGGGAGTCCGGGTGGCTAGTCTCGTACGGCAACATGAGAGCGGTGACGTTCTCCGGCCCCAAGGCCTGAGCGGCGAGCACCGTCGAAACGGCCGAGTCGATCCCGCCCGACAGATTCACCACAACCTTCGACATCGAGACCTTCCGCACCTCGTCCGCGATGAACCCGTGCAGGATGGACGTCGCCCGGCGCGGATTCAGCAGGAGCGCTTCCGGGCCTGGACGCTGAGGCAAGTGCGCTTCGTTGCCGGCGACCGCCATGGGCTATAGCATCCTCTCGGCCTGGATGCGCTCAAGTTCGCGCATCGTTAGGTCGAGCCGCTCGTCGCGCAGCAGCGGCGACATGATCCGAGCGCGCCGCACACGCTCGGTACTGATGGCGCCGATGAGGAATTCCTCCTCCAACTGCCCGGCGCGTGCGACGACCTCGCCTCCAGGTCCGACGATCTCCGAGCCGCCCCAGTACGCCACGCCGTCCTCGAAACCGACGCGGTTCGCAAACACGACGTACTGCCCGAAGAAGTGCGCATAGACGCGGTTGAGGCCTCGCCACGCTTTCGCGCTGTAGATGTCGTCATCTTCCTGCACCCCGCGGGCCGGGCTGGATGCGACGCCTAGAAGCGTCTCGCAGCCGTCCTGCGACGTGATATACGGCGCCGACGGGTGCCACATGTCCTCGCAGATCAACATCGCCATCCGCCCGTGTCGCGTGTCGAAAGCCTGGATGCGATCCCCTGCGGCCAGGTAGCGCGTCTCCTCGAACATCCCGTATGTCGGCAGGTACACCTTCCGGTGCACGTGAACCAGGTCGCCGTTCTCGAAGTACCCGACGGCGTTGTAGAAGCGATAGTCGTCGGATTCCTCGACGAACCCGACCACGAGTGATGTCCCCTCGCTCGCGGCGGCCAGCTTCCGTATGATTGGCGAGTCGCGGCGCTGCGCCACCGTCGGAGCCATGTCCTTCAGCGTGTATCCCGTGAGCGCCAGTTCCGGGAACACGAGAAGTTCGACGTTCTCCTCAACGCCACGCTCGATGCGCTCCTCAATGAGCGCGAGGTTGCGGTCGAGGTCACCCAGCGTCGGCGCGAACTGGGCGATGCCTACGCGGAGCGACATGGCGCGATCCTGCGGGGTGGGCGCGAGGCAACGGCACGTACGAAGTTTACAGGCGGGCATGTGGGCGGTCAACATGCCGACTTGCCTCATTGAGGATGTACCCGAAGCGGCATCAGCGCCTCATAGACGGAATGTACTCGTGGGTCGATGGTCAGACGACGCCGATCTGGGCGATGCTCCCGATGGGACATCGCGCGGGTT
>NYZG01000285.1 GCA_002687025.1 Candidatus Poribacteria bacterium | reverse complement strand
GGCCCGGCGAGGACCAGAAGGGGGCCATCGCCGTGCTCGACGGCTTGGCGCTGGCGGGCGTTGAGGCTTGCTGAAATGGCCACCGCTGACCCTCTGACCTAAGGCGAGACGCATCACCGCATGGTGGGGCCATCGCCGGCGCCGGGTCAAGACGACCGACCCGAGGCCGTGGCGACACGGGACTGCAGTCGCTCGATAACCACGCGCGGCACCAGACCTTCGAGGTTGCCCCCCATCTGCGCGACCTGCTTGACGAGCGTCGAGCTGAGGAACGCGTATCGCGGGTCGGCGATGAGGAAGATCATCTCGATGTTGGGCGCCAGGTGGTGGTTGAGGAAGCCCATCTCCGCCTCGTACTCGAAATCGCGCGGCGATCGGACGCCACGGATGATCGCCGTCGCGCCTATCTCCTGCGCGAAGTCCACCATCAGGCCGCCCGCCGTCCGCACGATGATCGTGTGTCCATCGCGCAGATCCGCGACGACCTCGCCCAGCAGCGTCACGCGCTCTTGCACGGAGAACAGCGAGCTCTTTTCCGGGTTCTCACCCACGGCAAGCACGAGCTCGTCGAAAACCCCCAGCTTAAGCACCCGTTCGATGATGTCCATGTGACCGTTCGTCATGGGGTCGAAGCTCGCCGGAAACACGGCGCGGCGCTCTTTCACTACACTCGCTCCTCAGCGGGGATCCATGCGAACGCCTTGGCGCCCGGGCACGACATGGTGATTGTAGGCTGTTTGGCGCCCCGGCGACACCGCGGACGGAGACCTGACGCACGGCTTCTGGCGGCAGCGAGGAGGCGGGGATTGCTGGCGACGCGTCCCTGCCGGCGCTGGGGCGGGCGGACCGCGCGTGCGGGCGTCGGCAGCGCCGCCCGTCGCCCATCGCGCGGCCGAGCCCCGGCCGCGAGCATGATTGGCCGTGGCCGCTGGACGGCAACGACGTGCGAACCGGCGGGAGCGCCACGCAGACCCGCCTATCTGCTGGGAAACTCCCTGCCCACTGAACAGACCGCCCGGTCGCGCGTTAGACACTAGCGGCTGCTTCGGGTACCGCTGGCGCGGCCCAGAGCCTGAGGGCGTTGACGTGCCTGGGCGAGCGATTTACACTTAACGGAACTCGATGCCCGGCCCTGGGGCACGCTCGACGAGAAAGTAATGGAGGATGGCGCATGACGCCGTGGGAACGCATGGCACGTTGGCAGTCGGCTAGAACGGCGCTTGCGCTGGGTCTGCTGCTCGTATGGACGACCGCGACCGCGAGCGCGCTGACGATACACGGACTCGGATTCGACACGTCCACGCTGGCCAACCTGGCCGATCAGGCGGCCGATGCCGCGGTATCCGAACTCCCGATCGGCGAATCGGACAAGGCCATCCTGGCATCAGCGATACGCTTCGGCCTGTTGGACGTATTCCTGCCCTACGGCCCCGAGACGCAGCTATTCGACAACGGCTTCGACGACTTCACGGCCGACAACTTCGGGAACCCGCTGACGATCGCGCGCGGCGACTTCAGCGAGTCGTTGGGCGTTACGTCGTCGTTCGTCGAACGGGTGCTGGGCGCGCCGCGGCTTGAGCTTCTGGTGCTGACGGAGCCGCTCTCCGTCGGAGAGGTCGACGTCTACCTGTTCGAGGCCGAAGAGCACGGCGGAGAGCCGATCGAGGTCTTTGCCGGCGGGAACGACCTCGGCGCCGGGCAGGGCGTCGGCAACCACGTGATGTTCGACGCGAACGCAGCCGTCGGTTGGATCGCCGCCCTGCCCGGCGCCGCTGGGGGAGTACCGGGGGTCGCGGACGTTGATCTTGTATACGCCGAGGCCGCATCGCCGGACGCCGATCCGTCCACGCTCACGTGGGACACTATTCCGCTCACGCCGATGGAGGGTGGCTACTGGAGCGAGGAAGTTCCGACGACGCCGGGCATGCACCTCATCTATTACTTCGACGTGGCGCTGGATACGCCCGTGCCGACGCCCGACGGCTCCTTCATCTCCGCGATGCAGCTTCCTGACCCGCGCAACCTCCAGTGGGTCGATCGCGGCGCCCTCGGGCGGCTCACCGCGGCAGGCGCCGGATTCGGGGACCCCGGGGATGTGGAGTCGTTCGATCCGTCGGACCCGACGGTGGGTCAGCGCTTCGCGTCGCTGGCCGTGCGCTCCCTTCTCGGCTCGGGTGACCTTGGCCTCGCGTCCACGTTCGGCACGCCGGACGGTGCGGGAGCGCAGCTCTGGCACGTGTCGCTTTCAGACGCGCTCTATTACGAAGTGCCCGAGGGCGACTACCTCCTCGCTGTAGACGTGTTCGAGAGCGGCAGCCTGGTCGACTACGCCGATCTCGTGCCGATCCGGATTCGCTACAACCCCGAAGCTACGATGAACCTGTCCACCGCCGCTGCGACCGTGCTGGACAACGAGCTGTTCACCGTCGGCGCGGGATTCGCCCTTGCCGGTGTCGTGACTTCCGGCGACGGCACGCCCCTCACCGGCGACGATGGGGTAACCGTCCACTTCATGGAGGACGGCGGGGCGCAAGCGCTCATCGTGCCGGACGAAGCCGGCGCATTCGGCCTGACCCTACCGGAAGGCATTTGGGTGGCGACCGCGTCGGCCGAGGGGTTCAGCGAGTACTCGGTGGAATTCGAGCTGTTCGTGGGCGCCACTCTCCCTGAGCTGGAGTTCGTGCTAACCGCCGGCCTCGATTACTTCCCCGAGCAGCACCAATTCATTGAGGGTGAGACCGAGCTGTCCGGCAATGCCGGCGAGGTCACGGGTGGCGTTCCGCCCTACGAATACGTGGCAACCGGCGGCACAGCGGCGTTCTGGCTGAACGTGGACCTGGCCACCGGCGACCTCATATTCGCCGGCGGCGCGACCGCGGTCCCCGGGCCGGGACACTATGAACTCAATATGGATGTCAACGACTCGGCGGGGACCACGTTCCCCGGAGGCTTCGGCGTCCAGGTGGAATCCGCCCCCGAATCGACGTTGGGGGTCCACGCCGAAGGTTACGGTTTCACAGAGGGCTCGCCCGATGTGATGGACTCGATCCCGGTGTCCGGCGGCGTCGAGCCGTACGCGTTCACGGTCGCGGGAGGCTCGGCGGCCCTGTGGCTCGATGTCCACCCGGAGACAGGCGAGCTGCTCCTCGCAGACGGCACGTCCTTCGTGCCGGCCCCCGGCCTCTATCAACTCGAATTCGAGGTCACCGACAGCGCGGAATTGCCGGGCACGCAGCCGGGGTTCATGCAAGGCATGGTGCACGTCGACGTCAGGTCACCGAACATCGCCGGGGTCCAGTACGACACTGGCGACAGCTCGATTCGGCAGAAGCACCTCGACGATGGGCCTGTCACGGTCATCCTGAACGTCGAAGGCGACGCGGCAGCGCTCGCCAATGTGACCCTGGTCGCCGGCGAACATGTGATCTCCGAGACGCCTGACGCGGCCGGCAACGCCGCGTTTATCTTCCTGACCACAGAGGACATCCTCGATCCGTCATCCCAGGAGCCGGTGTACGGCCGCTACGCAGTGGCGTACACGCCGAACGGCGGCCCCGAGCGGACGACGAGCCAGTTCGTCAACATCGCCCAGATGCCCGATCAGGCGTGGCAGGGCCACCTGGGTCTGAGCGACGGCGAGGGACAGATCGCTGCGGCCGAACTCGGCGCGGCCATCAACGCATTCGACGGGTACGATCCCGTCGAAGACATCGTAGCGCCGCCGCTCCCCGACCCGGGCGCGGAGCCGAACATCACGTTCTGGCGGGACGGCATTGCCCTCAGCCGCGACATCGTCGCGACGCCCATCGAAGGTCCGCTGACGTGGCACTTCGACATCACCGTGCCGGAGTACGATCTGTATTTCGACTGGTCGTTCGAACAGGCCGACACGCACTACGACAGGGCGGTACTCGAGGACCTGGATTCCGGGGAAATCTGGGATATCTACGGCGAGCAGCCGATCATTCCTCCTGGCGCGCACTCCTACATGCTCACGTTGGAGCGTTCGCCTTTCCAACACCGATGGCTGGAACTCGCTCCGCGGTGGACGCTGATGTCCCTGCCCGGCCCGACCGTCGAGGGCAGCCCCGCCATGCTGTTGGACCTGCTGGATGTCGACACTGTGTTCGGGTGGTCTCCTGACTACGGCTACGAGGAGCCCCAGTTCGAGGAGCCGCTGGACCACGTCGTGCGTGGCTACTTCGTACACCGAAGCAGCGAGCTCGACTACGCGGGAGCCGCCCTCATGGTCGATCTCGACGACCCAACAGCCGTCGCGGCGGACATACCGGTGGAGCACGGCTGGAACATCCTTGGCGTCGTCGAAGGCGGCATCGAGGCCGGCGCGCTCAGCCCTCACGCGAACACCGTGTTCAGGTGGGAGGCCCACGACGGGGCCCAGCAGTACAGCCAGCCGCTGTCGTCCGGCGGCCTGCTGAACCCGTTCGAGGGTGTGTGGGTGTTCAACCCCGGCGATCCCTATGTCGCGAGCGTGACGCAGTTGCGCTTCCGGTCGGGGCCGGCAGCCGATCCGGCTTCCGCGCTCGTGCAGCCTGACTGGATGGTCGCGCTCCGCATGGACTCGGCGGACGGCCAGCAGCGGCGACTGGAGCTAGGGTCCGGCGCCCTGGCAGAGGCCGGCTACGATGCTATGGACATCGTCACGCCGCCGCCGCCCGCGATGCGCGAATACGCGGAGTTCTACGCCGATGTCGACCACATCGCAGGCCGTCTCGCGCGGAGCATCCAGCCGCTCGACCGCGACGGCGGCGAGTGGAGCATCACGGCGCGACTCCCCGGTGACGGCGCCATTCGTTGGGACGGCGTCGATCTGCCCATGGGATACCGCCTCACACTCGACGTCGAGGGACGACGGTACGACATGCTCCGCCGCGGTGAAGCCGCGTTGCGGGGTGGCTCGCATTCGTTGCGGGTCAGTCTGGCGTGGGCGGCTCCGCAGCACACGCGTCTGCTGAGCAACTACCCGAACCCGTTCAACCCGGAGACGTGGATCCCCTTCGAGCTGAGCGCGGCGTCGGCGGCCACTGTGAGGGTTTACGACTTCGCCGGGCAGGTAGTCCGTCGAATCGACCTCGGCTACCGCGAAGCCGGGTACTACACGGCGCGGGCGGAGGCTGCCTACTGGGACGGCCGAAACGACCTCGGAGAGCGCGTCGCCAGCGGCGTATACTTCTACGAGCTACGCGCCGGGGCCGAGCGGAGTCTGCGACGTATGGTCGTCAACAAGTAGCGCCAGCGTCGGGCTCGACGCTCGTGGCATTGCGGACAGAGGCACGACGACGCCACGTCGTGCCTCGTCCGGGCCCGCGCGGGAGTGAACAGTATGCCCCGCGACGCGTTCACCCTATGCGTAGTCCGTTACCGTCCTCGACGCGCGATTCATCGGCACGTATATGTCTGCCTTTCGGCGGGAGCTTCCTATGCCAGCGTATTACGAGCGGCGTAAGTGCCGGTTGTCCTGTATTGGCCCTGTATCGCTTGCCCTCTTCGTCCTGGCTGCTGCCGTATGCGGCGTGGCTCCCGCCCAGGCTGCCGAGCCGGTCGACGCCTCGCTACCCGCCCGGGGCGGCAACTGGATTCTCTTCCTCGACATCTCCGAGCAGTCGGATGACGACCCGCGGTCCATCCTGTCCCCTCGCGTGGGCATCGGGCCAGACGCCACGGATGGATTCGACCTGGGACTGGATAAGGCGGCGGCTCCCCCGCCCCCCTTCCAGCTGCCTACGGCGCACATCTTGAACGAATCGATGGCGGGCGACTTTCAGATGCTGCTTGCCGACATCAGGCAGTTTCCGTCGAGCCCGTTCGCGAGCGTGACGTGGACCCTCGTTGTCGACAATCCGGACGCCGATGATTGGATCATGTCCTGGGACGCGGCCGGCGTCCCGAGGCTCTGGTCCATGGCGACGATAGACGATGGCACGACGCAGTACGACATGCGCGACACCACGTCGGTTGCCGTGGCGAGCGAGGCTGAGACGACCTACGAAATCACCGTGAGTCGCGCTGCGGTTGGCGATTCGGTGAGCCCGCCCGGCCCGGGCGGATTCGGCTTGCTCCGCGCCGGCCAGATGGTCAGGGCGAATGTGCCGGACAGCGCGTTCAACGGGCTGCCACTGTTCCTGTCCTCGGATCCCGTGGACGGCAATCCCACCGACTCCGTGATCCTGCCTGCGGGGTTCGTAGCGTCCCAGGCGCGCTTGATGCGCAACGTCCGTGTGCAGCGCGATGGGTCTGACGTTACAGAATTCGATGAGGCGATCGAGATCGAGCTCGCATTCGACCTGGGCGATCTGCCGGACGGCGCTACGGTCGACCAGCTTGTACCGTTCCGCATCGACGCTGATGGCCGCATTGAGATCCTGCGCGTCGTGTCCCGCGGGTCCGACTCCATCACGTTCGAGACGTTCAGACTCTCCACGGTTGGCCTAGGCGTCTCAGATGAGAACGACGCGCCAACGGTGCAGCAGGTGATTGAGGACGAGACCATCTACGGCCTGCCCGGCGGAACCGAGATAGACCTTACTCCGACGGTCACCACAGCCGTGTTCTTCGACGACGAAACCCCGGTAAGCGATCTCGTGTATTCGGCGACGGTGTCGGACACGACGATTCTCGCCGAGCCCGTTGTGGACGGCAGCGTGCTCACGCTGACGACCGCTGACATCAACGCCGGCACGGCCGAGGTCACCGTGACGGCCACAGACGGCGGGGGCCTCAGCGCGTCGACGACATTCCTCGTCACCGTGGCGGCGCCGGTGATCGCCGACATCGAGGCGCTGTCCACCGACGAGGACACGCCGCTCGACATAGCGATCGATGTGGAGTACGAGGGAACGCTGGTGGTCGACGCGTTCGAGGACGACGCCGGATCGCCGATCCTGGCGGCCGTCGATGTGCTTGGATCGACCATCACAGTAACACCGATCGACGACGCCAATGGCGAGACGCAGGTCGTTGTAGTCGCTACTGACTCCTCCGATTCCGCCATTTCGACGACGCTGACGTTCACGCTGACCGTCTCGGCCGTCAACGACGCTCCGACGCTCGACACGATCGCCGCGCAGGCTGTCACCGAGGATGCTAGCGCCACGACCGTGGATATCACCGGCGTTTCGGCCGGCGGCGGAGACGACGAGTCGAGTCAGTCAGTGATGTTCGCAGCCGTCAGCAGTGACCCGACCGTGCTGGCGGACCCGACCGTGGACGGCGACGGCGATACACGCACGCTCACATTCCTGCCCGAGCCTGATGCCCACGGCGACGTGACGGTGACCGTCACCGCGACCGACAGTGGCGACCCGGCCGAGTCCACGTCGATGGACTTTGTCGTGACGGTGGAGTCGGTTCCCGACGCGCCAACGTTGGCGGACATCTCCGCCCAGACCATATCGGTGGGCGACAGCGTCGTCATCTCCCTGTCGGTGACCGACCCCGATAGCGACGAGTTCACCATCGATGTCGAGACACCACCCTCACTGGGTACGGCCGTGGCCGACCCCTCGACGCTCACGATCACGTACACCGCCTCGCCCATCACCGGTTCCGATTCTCTCGAAGTGTCGGTGAGCGATGCGGAGGGCGGCGTCTCGGAACTGGTTACCGTATCGATCACGATTACTGCGCCCCCCAACCTACCCCCGGTTGTGACGGGCGACATCGTGCTGGATCTCCCGAAGAACGGGCCAAGCGTCATATCGCTGAGCCAATACGCGGTGGATCCCGAAAGCCAGTCTCTGACGTTCAGCATCGCGCAGAGCGTCACCAACGGCGAACTCTCCGTGGCTGGTCCGACGGCGACCTACACGCCGCCACTCGGCTTTGTCGGCTCCGATGGGTTCATCTTCTCGGTGTCCGATGGCGTGAACACCGCGGCCGGAATCGTGCAGATCAACGTCGTGAACACGCTACCTACTGTTCAGGCTGATTCTGCCGTTACGGACGAGGAAACGCCGGTAACCATCCAACTCACCGCAAGTGACGCCGACGGTGACACCGTCACCGTGACCGTCGTGAGCGGGCCTGGCGCCGGCACGGTTACGCTTGACGGCCTCGTCGCGACTTACACGCCAAACGCCGAGTTCGGCGGGATCGACACGTTCACCGTCCGCGCGAACGATGGCGCGCAGGACGGCGCCGACCTCGACGTTGTCATCACCGTCAACGAAGTCGACGACCCGCCCCGCCTGAACACCGTGCGATCTCTGTCGAGCATGCGCGCACAGGAAGGCTCCAGCGCGCGGGTGATCGACCTCGGCGGCGAACAGCCCCTGTTCTTTGACCCGGACTCGGAAGTCACGTACGCGGCAGGATCGTCGGACCTCGATGTCGTGGAGACTGCGCTGGACGAGACGCTACTCACCATTGAGTTCATCGGCCCCGGCATTGCCACGGTCTCGGTCGGCGCGCTTGGCGCGGACGAAACCGCCACGTTTGCGGTTGAGGTCGTCGCCGAAGAGGTGCCCAACGAGCCGCCTTCGGTCACGTCGCTGCGCCCGCTGGACGCGGTTGAGGGCGTGGAGCTCGTATACACGCCCGAAGTCACCGACCCAGAGGGCGACGACCTGACGTTCTCGCTGGTGGAAGTGGACCGACTGAGCACTCCGAACGCCGGAGACCCGGAGCCGACCGTCTCCGTTGACGAGACCACGGGCAGGACCACGTTCTTCGTCGAGACCATCAGCAGCCTGCGGTCGGTCTTCGAGGTAACGACCGACGTGACGGACGGCGAGTCCGAGCCGATTGCGATCCGCGTCGTGATCTTCGTCATCTCCTCCAATGAGCCGCCCGAAATCAGCGCCGAGCCCTCCGTTGTCGCGGCGGTAGACGAGGCCACCGTGATCGAGGTCCGAGTGACCGACGCGGACGAAGGGGACGAACACGAGATCACCGCCACCGTTCGCGAGCGCAATCTGTCGTCGTCGGGCCCGGTCCGCGATGCTCTGCGAGCCTTCAATCGCGCCGACACGGCTCGGGATGGCGACGCGTCCGTCAAGACGCTGACAATCACCCCCGACGAAGAGCTCGGCAATCAGCTCATCACCATACAGTGGGTCGCTGATGATGGGCAGGATGCGGTGTCCGCGACCACGCAGGTGCAGGTGGGAGAGGATGTCAAGTTCCCGCCGGTTATCGCTGCTATCGAGGACATCGAGGTCAGCGAGGCCGAGGACCTGCTCATAGGTATCGACGTTGAGGACCCAGACGGTGAGGACGGCCAGGTCGTCACGCTGCAGGTGTCCGGCCTCGTTGGTTCCGCGGTCCTGGACGAAGCTGCCTCGTCGATCGTGTGGAACGGCATAGGATACGACAGGTCGGGCGCTTACACGTTCACCATCACCGCCACCGATGTCGACGGGCTCCAAGCGTCCGAATCCGTCCGTGTGCGCGTCTTGGACGTGAACCGCCCACCATCGCTGTTACTCACGAGCGCGCTCGATCCAGCGCTCCTGCCCGACGGCGACGGCCTGACGCTGCCGTCTTCCATCACCGTACAGAAGCTGACCGTCGCGACCATCGGCGTTACGGCACTGGATCCCGACGGCGACAACCTGTCGATTGGCGTCCGAGGCCTCCCGGATTGGGCGCGCTCGCGTTCGCGCGGGACGCCTCGCGAGCCGGTGGTGAGCATTGAGGTGGAACCGCCGCGTGACGCGGAGGGGTTCACCGTCCTGCTAACTGTCGGGGACGATGGCGGGCTGGGCGCCGAAACGGCCATCTCGGTTGAGCTGAGCGATCCGCCGAATAGCGTGCCGACCATCGACGACATTCCATCAGTGACCGTGGTCGAGGAAGAGACGGCCGCGTTCACCGTCGAAGTCGAGGACATCGATGAGGACGACATCGTCGTGACCGCAGGCGGTCTGCCCGACGGCGCGACCTTCGCTGACCGCGCGTTCGAGTGGACCACCGAGCGCGGCGATGCTGAGAACTCCCCTTACGAAGTCGCCGTTGCCGCCGACGACGGCGAGGACGGCGGATTCACGGAGATCACCGTGCAGGTGACGGTCCTCCCTGCGGCCAACCGGCCTCCCGTTCTGGGCGATCTGCCAGACATCGTGATTGCCGTTGGCGAGACCGCGACAGTGGACGTTGGCGCGGCCGCGTCCGACCTTGACGAAGACCCTCTTACCATCGCCTTCGAGTCGGGCTTCGCGGCGTCGAACACCACGTTCGACGAGCAGGCCGGCACGATTGCCTTCCTGTCGGACGGCGAGATTGAGGGGGCCGGCGACGGCTTCTACCCGGTACTGGTTCGCGTGTCCGACGACCAGGAGGGAGCCGCGTCGGGCGCCTTCCTCCTGACCGTGACCCCGGCCCTGGGCGGCGATGTCGAGGCGCTTACCGTTCCTGCCGCTCTCGTGTCGCCGCAGGAGGGCACGGCGGCCGACGCCTTCGTATTCTCGGTGGTGGTGCAGTCCCCCGGCGCCGTGGAGCCAACGGCCGTCACGCTCACACTCGTCCGGGATGACGGCGTCACGCAGACTCTTGCGCTCTCCCCGACAGGAGCGGGCGACCTCGAGGCGGGCGCGACCTATGCGGCAGACGCCATCCTCGGTGTCGGTACCTACACGTACGAAGTGGCCGCCGTGATCGACGACGCAGAGGCCGGCAGGTCGGCATATAGTCGCGGCGATTACGATCTCGCCATCGAAAATTACACGCGCGCGATCCGCTCCGGCGAGCTGTCCGGCGAGAATCTGGCGGCTGTATATACCGGCCGCGGTATCGTTTACTACATTGAGAGCCAAAGCGAGCGCGCGATCGCCGACTATAGCGAGGCGCTCAGTCTCGATCCCGGCCATGTCGAGGCATGGTACATGCGCGGCATCGCCTACTGGCTGCAGGGCCGCCATGACCTGGCGATCAGCGACTATACGGAGGCGCTCAGCCTCGACCCCGGCCATGTCAACGCCGCCAGCAACCGCGACGC
>NYZG01000284.1 GCA_002687025.1 Candidatus Poribacteria bacterium | reverse complement strand
GAGCACGTCTTCTCCGTTGTCCCCGCCGATGGCAGCTTGCCCGCGGCTACGCGCCGCTTCCACGTTGATCCGATCGCAATACCGGAACGCGAGCCGAACGACGCGCCCGACGTAGCAATGAGTCTCCCGCCTGGGGTGGCCGTGGACGGGATTCTCACGGACGACGGCGACATCGACCGGTACCGCGTCCAACTGTCGGCGCCGGCGCAGGTCAGCCTCCACCTGGCGCGCATGGGGGCGGGCATGGCGCAGTTGACGATGACGGCGCCTTCGGTGGCATCGGAGTTCTCCGAGCTGGCGACTATCTCGGCCGACGGCCTCGCGGCCCCCGACGCGCATACGGCCATGGTCCTGGAGGCGGGTGAGTACGTCGTCCGCGTAACGGGAGACTCGGGCATGTACCGGGCGGTCGTCGCGGCGCACCCGACTCCGGCGGACATCGCGTGGGACTTGGAGCCCAACGACGACCCGCGACGCGCGACGCGCGTGTTCGGCGACGCAGGGGAGATCAGCGGCGCCGCGAACCGTGAGGGAGATGTCGACTGGTACCGCGTGCCGATCCCAGCCGACGGCTTCCCGATTGTCGAGCTCGACCTTGCTCAGGCGGCGTTCCAGGACGCGTCGCGCTTCGAGGTCTTCCACGACGCGGCGGGCTCCGAGCGAATCGGCATGGGGGCCGTGGCCCTGACGCCTGACGAACCCGCGCTACGGCTGCGCGCCGGCGTGCGGCAGGGCGATCTGCTCATCAAGGCGATGCCGTCGCTGGGATCGGTTTATGGCGTTCGCGTTGGGTTCGCGGCGCTTCCACCCGACGTGCTGCTGGAGCTCGAGCCGAACGGCGATGTCGAGATCGCCACTTCGTTCTCCCCCGGCGCCCGCGTGGACGCCTCCCTGTGGGGTGCGGACGACATCGACTGGTATCGCGTGGACATTGCGCCCACCCCCGCCGGGCTGGTCGCGCTGACCATCGACGCGGCCGAACGAGACGCCGTCATCGAGGCCGAGGCGTTCACCGCGGGCCTCGAACCCCTCGGCGGGTTTGCCCCGGCGACATTCGCGCCCAACGCATATGCCCTGACCGTGCCGTCGCTGACGCGCTCCTTCTACGTGCGCGTGCGTGGCGCCACGACGGCGTACGGGCTCGCCGCGCTCGCCCTGTCCCGGGCTCAACACGACGCGACGCAGCCTCTCGGCGCCGGCGCGGAGATCACCGTCACCGTGCAGGGCGACGAACAGTGGGACGTGCGCGCCGAGATTCCAAGCCACGGCATCGAGTTTCCGCTGGTTGCGACCACCCCCGGCACGTACGTCGGGGCAACCGCCGTCGAGCCGGGCGCGGATGTCCGCGACGCGACCGTAACGGTCGTCATCGACGCTCCCAGGGGCGTCAACGTGCGGGCCCCCCTGACGCCCACGGTAACGCTGGACGCTGTGCCCCCGAGCGTCTCCAACGCGCGCCACTCCGCCGGGCGTCCCCTGCGCGCCGACGAGGAACTGCACATCTCGGCCAACACGGAACCGGGATCGCGCGTCTCCTACGAAATCGAGGGCGGCGACTTCCGTGTCCTCGGCGACATGTTCGACGATGGCGCGCATGATGACGGTGACCCCGACGATGGTGTCTACAGCGGCGTCTACCGCGTGCAGCCCGGTGATGGCGCGATCGGCGCCACGGTAAGCATCTCGGCGACCGACACCGTAGGGAACGAACGCACGCAAAGCGTGTCCCGGCCGGTCGATCTCGACACGACGCCGCCACTCATCGAGCAAGTGGCGCACAGCGGCGTCTCCGTCCTGCGCGAGGGCGACCGGCTGACCGTCACGGCGCATGGCGAGGCCGGCGCGCGCGGCGCGTTCTCCGTCGAGGGCGTGCGAGATAGCCTGCCCCTCGTTGACGACGGCACGCGCGGCGACGAGACGCCGGGCGACGGCATCTACGTCGGGTCGACGTTGATCCTTGCGGGCGACAACACCCCCGGCGCCATCGTCTCCGTCCGGCTTACGGATGTGGCGGGGAACGAGGCGACGGCGCAAGCAGCTCTGCCGGTCAGCATGGACACGGCCGCGCCGCTGATCGACGGCGTGACACACACCGCGACCGGCCCCCTGCGCGAAGGCGAACGACTCGTAGTGCGCGTCGCCGGAGAGGCGGGTAGCGCCGCGACCTTCGACATCGGCGCCGAACGCACGGACATAGCGATGTTCGACGACGGCGCCGGCGACGATGACGCCGCGAACGATGGCGTCTACACCGGCGCCTATGTCGTGCGGCACGACGACAACCTGCCCGAGGCGATCGTCACCGCCCGAGTTACCGACCGTAATGGGAACACCGGCTTCCGCGCGGCGACGACCCGCGTGACGTTGGATGCGATGCCGCCGCCGCCCGTTCGCGGGCTGTCCGTCGAGGACGCGCCCGACGACCAGGGGAACAGGCTCCGCCTGACGTGGACCGCGGCGGACGGAGTTGTCGACTTCCTCCGCTACCACATCTACCGCGAGACGGCCCCCATCCGCAGCACACGCGGCCTGACTCCGGTGTCCACGGAGATCGTCAACGTGGGCCAGGACGCCGCGGAGATGGACGTGCCGGGGAACAACGTGGACTACCACTTCGCCATCACGGCGGCGGACATTGCACGGAACGAGAGTCTGTTGTCGGAAGACGGCTCGTCCGCCTTCGGGCCGGCGCGCGCTACGGACGACTTGCCGCCCGCGAGCGTGCTGGGCGTGACCGCCACCGACGCGCCCGGCGATGAGGGCGGGTTCCTCGTGGTGTCCTGGACATCGCAGAGCGACGAGGCCGACTTCGGAGGATACGCCGTCTTCTTGGACCCGGACGAAGGCGCCCTGGACTCGGTTCCCACTCGCGAAGCCGATTTCGTGGAGCCGGATCGCACCGTGACGCAGGTGCTCGTCCCCACGCCGCGGGACACGCTCCCCGTCTATGTCGTCGTAGCGGCGCGGGACATCAATGGCTCGACCTCCGCGGCCATCGACGGTTCGCGCGCAGGTCCAGTGGCATCCACCGACGACACGGCCCCGCAACCGGTGTCGGGCGTGTCGGCCGAGGACGCGCCGGGCGACCAAGGCGGACGTCTCGGCGTGACGTGGGACATCCCCGCCGACCCGACGGTGGTCGAGTTCGAGGTGTTCCTGTCGTCCGCGCCCATCCGGGCGTCGGAGGACCTGGTCGGGCTGGAGCCCGCAGCATCGGCGACGCGATCGGCGGCCGTGGAGCAGGCGTCGGCCGCGACGAACGCGCAAACGCCCGGCGACGATGAGGCGTACTACGTGGCGGTGAGCGCCGTCGATGGCGGCGGCAACCGGTCGGAGATCTCGGCGGCGTCGGTCGATGGCCCCGTGGCGTCGGTCGCCAACGTGCTGACTTCGTCAGGTGGCGCGGTGATCCGGGCGGGGTTCGATCCGCAGACCTCCGTGCGTATCCCCGCCGCGGTTGCCCGGCCCGGCGTGCGCGTAGACATCTACGGCACGCTCGACGCCGCGCTTCAGCGCTCCGTCGACGAGGCGAACCTGAATCTGGACGTGGCGAACATAGACGATGCCACAGAGGCAGACCTGCGCGACTCACTGCGACTCTTCGACGCGAGCCCGACGAACTTCGCGGAGCCCTTGACCGTGACGGTCAGCTTCACGCCGCCCGACTCGTCCGAAGCGACCCGCGACCTGCGCCTATTCCGACTGAATACCGACGCCATACCCGCCCGATGGGACCTCGTGTCGGGCGATCAAGCGGTCGATGTGGGGCAGGGCGTCGTGTCCGCGGAGTCCATGACGCTCGGCGTGTTCCGCGTGGCGAGGCTGCTGTTGCCCACGCAACTGGATCGCGTGACCGTCGCCCCCAATCCCTTCCGCCCGAGCCACGACGGCGCCCTTACCATACGCAGCCTTACCGACGACGCAGCGGTCGAGATATTCACTCTCGACGCTCGCCGCGTCGCGCGCCTTGTGAACGTATCGTCAGGAATGGCCACGTGGGACGGGCGAAACGACGGCGGCGTGCTGGTCGCCACCGGCCTCTATCTCTACCTGATCCGAGCGGCCAACGACCGCCGCGTCGGGCAGATACTGGTGATCCGATGAGTAGATTCCAAGACACCCTCATTCGCTGGACAGCAGCCATTGCGGCAGCTCTGCTGCTCTGTCCCGCTGTCGCGGTCGCGTCAGGGCGTCTTGGCGGCACGGCTGTGAACCTCGGCGTCGGGGCGCGAGCAGAGGCGATGGGCGGCGCGTTCGTCGCCGTCGCCGACGACGCGTCGGCGTTGCATTGGAATCCCGCGGGACTCGGCCTGGTGAGCGATTCGCGGCTATCCGGCACACACACGGAATGGCTCGGAGGCGTCCGCTACGAGTGGCTCGGGTTCGTGCAGCCGGTACGTGATATTGGCAGCCTTGGCGTCGGGGGCACGTTCCTGTTTGGTGGCGATGTCGCGCACACCGTCGAGACTCCGGCCGGCGTCGAGGAACGCGGCACGTTCGCGTACACGACGAAGCATGTGCAGGTGGCCTTGGGGTCCAAGCCGCTGGGTCGTTTCCGCGTGGGCGGCGGCGTGGAAGTCGCCCGCGAGGGCTTCGAATTCTCGAGCCCCGCGGCGGAAATACCCGCTGCCGAGTCGGATATCCGCCTTCTGCACTTTGGCGGCCTATACACGCCGCCGGTCGAAGGTCTGCGCGTGGGCGCGGCGTTGCGGAACATCGGCAGCGACGCAGCGCTGTCAGGCGACCCGGCTCCCGTACCGAGGCTGCTGCAGGTCGGCGTGGGTTACGAGCGCCGCATCGAGTCCGTGCCAGAGGAGACGGGCGTTGACGAATTCGAGCGCACGGGAGCGGAAGTGGTCGCAACGCCGGCCGACGCCCTCACACTGAGCCTGGATCTGCGGTTCCTGCGCGAGGAGAGCCCGACGCTGCGAGCGGGGTCCGAGTACCGGTTCCGCAACGGCTTCGCGGTACGCGCGGGGTACCGAACCGACGGGCCGTTCGACATCGCGTCGCGGGTAAGTGGCGGGCTCGGCTACGTGACGGATTCGTATGAAGTCGACTATGCGTTCGCCCCGCTGGGCGATCTCGGGGACGTGCATCGCGTGTCGTTCACGCTGCTGTTTCCTTAGCCCTCTGCCCGCACGCGCCGGCGCCTGCGCGGGCCTACACATCCAACGTCGTTGTCATGTCGTAGCGTCGTCCCGTCGCCGACGACTCGATCGCCCCGGCCATCATCTCCGTGATGTGCAGCCCCCAGTCGACGTTGACGATCGGTTCGCGGTCCTCGAGGATGCACTCGATCAGATGTCGTGAGGACTCGTGGTAGTAGTTGAAGGCTCCCGGCGTGGGCTGTGGCCACTTCGCCTTGCTGCCGTCGCCTCGCGGCCGGATGTGGAACCAGCCGTCGTCCTCTACTTCCGGCAGGAGCTCCGTTCGGGTCGAGATGATCGAAGCCATGTAGCCCGCCCCGAACAACAGGTTCCCCTCCGTGCCGTAGATCTGCAGGCTGCCGCCGCCCGTGCCGGGCAGGACGGGGTGGAAGATGCGCCCGACGTGGCACGCGCCCTGGGCCCCGTCGGCCATCTCGTAGAGCGAGTAGGCGTTGTCCACCGCCTCCATCTTCACCGGCTGAGTGCGTGGCAGGTCGACCACCACATCCCAGTAGTTGGCGTTGCGGGGATCGGTCGCGTGGGAGAGGAACTTGTCGTACTCCTCCTCGGGGACGATCTTGTGGTCGGCCCTGGTGATCTTCGCCTGCGCCGACACGCTCTTGCAGGCGCCGAGCACCGACACGATCTGCGTCGGCGCGTAGGGCAGGTCGAACAGGAAGCCGCCGCTATCAGCCGCGTAGAAGGCATCCTGACCATAGGGGTTGCTGCTCAGGCCGGGGCCGTACGTCGTGGGCCCGGTGCTTGCCAGTGAGAACCACAGCACGTCGCCCAACACGCCATTCTTCACGAGGTCGCGCAGCAGCGCGTACTCGGGGTCGAGCGCGGTGCTGCTGCTCGGTTCGACGACCGCTTTGACGCCGGCCGCGCGGATGGCGTCGGCTACCGCGCGGGCGCCTCGCATGTCGGTGGCCATCGGCTTTTGGATGAGCACGTGCTTCCCGGCCTCGGCCGCCGCTAGCGTGAACGGCACGTGCGTGCCGGGGGCCGTCAGAACGAAGACCGCGTCGATGTCCGCCTTGTCGATCATGTCGTAGTAGTCGGCGTACCGCTCCCGAGCGCCGAAGAGGCGCTGACACGCTTCGGCGCGGCCCTCGCGCAGATCGCACACGGCCACGAGGTCGGCCTTCTCGTAGTCCATCAGGAACGGCAGGTAGTACGCCGTCGCGACCACGCCACAGCCGACGACGCCCACTCTCACGGTTCCGTTCCCCGCCATGTCTCGCTCGCTCTCTTCAGTTGTGCCGGTTGACCGCGGTGCTCGCGTGACCCTCAGCGAAGCGCGCTGACTGTCCTGGCCACTGCCGCGTACTCGGCGGACTCGACCAGGCCGATGTAGAACGCATTCCCAACGTCCGTGATATGCGGCCGCACGCCCTTGATGCGTCGGCCGAAACCGAAGACGGTCATGGGCGCCATCGGCTTGTACATGTCCGGGCCGCGACTGCGCTTTTCGCTGCACAGGAAGAGCGACCGCCGACGTTCGGCGTCGGTGAATGCCACCCACGCCGGGGACGGCAAGTCGGCCTCCCACGGCTCGGACAACGGCGTGCTTTCGCCGGTGCAGCGTACGCATAGCGATCTCTCCGGCTCGAACGCGCCGCCCGGCGTGCCTTCATACAGGAACCAGTATGCCCCATCGTCGGGGTTCGCCCGCAGCACGCGCATGCGGGCGTGGCCAGGACAGATGTCCCATTGCACTTGCCACAGGCCGTTGGCGCTCGTGGTTTTCAGCGTCACGGCCTCGGGGCTGTCGACCACCAGTTGCGTCGCGCTGCCCATGTCACCCGTGTGGCCCGGGTGGAAGAACCCGCCCGCGTCGCCGCGAAACACCATGTTCGGGATGCCGCGGTATTCGCCCGCCGGGCCGTCGCCTGGCCGGTAGCCGATCCAATCGCGGCCGTCGCGATCGACCAGGCTGGAGAACCCTCCACCCTCCATGTCGTAGTGGTAGGTCGCGGTCGGGGTTTCGATCACCAACGTCTCGGGGTCGGTGTCCCCGACTGTGCCACGGATGCGGACGCGTTCGGCCATGTCTGCGACCCTACGAGCGTGTGTATCGGCGGCGCCCGACGCCAGTCGTTCAGGCCGGGGACACGATGAGGAGGTAGTAGTAGAGCGCAGGCGCGGCGAACGTGAGACTGTCGAGCCGGTCCAGCAGGCCGCCGTGTCCCGGTATGAGGCGGCCGGAATCCTTCACCCCCGCGCTGCGCTTGAGCGCCGACTCCGCCAGGTCGCCGAATTGGCCCAACACGCCGATGATCGCGCCCACCCCGAGGCCGGTCAGTATCGGCAGATCGAGCGTCCAGCGACCTACCACTACGGCCGCGAGGATCGACCCAACGAACCCGCCGATGGACCCCTCCCAGGTCTTCTTGGGGCTTACCACCGGCGCCAGAGGGTGTCTCCCGATCGCGCGCCCGACGAAATAGGCCCCCGAGTCACACGCCCATATGGGGACCAACAGCAGGAGAATGCCGGCAGCTCCGTAGCCTATGTGGAGCGCTTCGAGATGCCGCGTGAGGCACCAGCCACATAGGACCGCGCCCAGAAGGATAGTCCCGGCCCGCGCGAACGCGCCTTCGAGGCCATCGCGGCCGAACACGATCGGCATCAGGCTGACGCACGCAAGCAGCGCGAGCGTGGCGCCGTCGACCCACTGCGGCCCGGCGGCGGGCCATGCTCTGGGCGAAGCCGTCCAGACCACGGCCGCAAGGCACATGGCCGCGAGCGACCCACGCCCGATGCCCACGTCGGCCGCGCGCGCCAACCCCACGGTTTCCCACATCAGGCCGATGGAGATGAGGCAGAGCAGGGCGGTAACGGAAACGTCCCCGGGATCGAACCAGACGATCCCGAGGACGCATGGTATGAGAACGATGGCGCTGAGCAGGCGTGTTAGCATCGGGGCCCGACGGCGTCTCGGTCCAACGCCGACCTAGATGGTGAGCAGTTCCTCTTCCTTGGCCGCCAGCAGTTCGTCCACCTGTTCGATGTATTGGTCCGTGATCTTCTGGACGGCGGTCTGTTCCCGACGACTTTCGTCCTCGGAGATGTCGCTCGCCTTCTCCTGCTTGCGGAGTTCGTCGATGGCGTCACGACGTACCTGGCGGATAGACACCCGCCCGTCCTCGGCCGTCTGACGGACGACCTTGGCCAGGTCCTTGCGCCGTTCCTCGGTCAACTCGGGGATCGTTATCCGCAGGTTGGTCCCGTCGGTGGACGGGTTGAGACCCAGGTTCGACGCGGTGATCGCCTTCTGGATGTCCTTCATGGCTCCCTTGTCCCACGGCTGCACGACCAGCATCCGCGCCTCGGGCGCGGTGATGGTGGCGAGTTGGTTGAGGGGAGTCTTGGCTCCGTAGTATTCGACCACGATGCCTTCCAGGAGCGCCGGAGATGCGCGACCGGTGCGCACGGCGTTGAATTCGTGGAGCGTCGCTTCGATGGCCTTCTTCATCCGGGCCTCGGTTTCGCGTCCCATGATTTCACCCTTCTGCGCGGCGATCTATTCGTCGCCGTCCTCGACAACAGTTTCCGCCGTCGTCGACGCCTGCCCGAGCGTGTAGCGCGCGAACCGACGCACCTCGACGCGTTCGCCGATGGAGGCGACGACCTCCTTCAGCAGCGTCTCGACCGTCTTGTTCTCGTCCTTGATGTACGCCTGGTCCATGAGGCATCGCTCCTCATAGAACTTGCGCAGACGCCCCGTGACGATCTTCGCCGCGATTTCGGGCGGCTTACCTTCCTTCTCGGCCTGCGCCTGAAGGATGCCGCGCTCCGTGTCGAGGGCGTCCTCGGGGACGTCATCGCGTGAGACATACCGCGGGTTCATCGCCGCGACCTGCATGGCCACTTCCTTGACGAAGTCCTGGAAGGCGTCCGTGCGGGCGACAAAGTCCGTCTCGCAGTTCACCTCGAGGAGCACGCCAATCTTGCCCCCCGGGTGGATGTACGATGTCACGAGTCCCTCGGAGGCGGCGCGGTTGGCCTTTTTATCGTAAGTCTTCATGCCCTGCTCGCGCAGCCAGACCTCGGCCTTCTCGACGTTGCCCTCGGTCTTCGTGAGGGCCTCCTTGCAGTCCATGATCCCTGCGCCCGTCTTCTCGCGCAGGGCCTTTACTTGCTGGGCTGAAATCGCCATTCGTTCTGAATCCTTCGCGCGTCGATCGTCGTGCGGTCTGCTTATTCCTGCGCCGGAGCTTCCTCGCCCGCGGCCTCTTCGGCGGCCGCGGGCGCGTCATCAGCGCCATCGGCCTCGGGCGTGTCATCGCCGGCCTCGGCCGCGGCCGCGTCCGCCTGCGCCTCGTCGGGCTTCTCATCGGCCGTCTCGTCCGCCGTCTCGTCCGGGGCATCGGCGGGCGTTGCCTCTGCGCCTTCGTCCTGCTCGTCCATCTTGCCTTCCGACCGCGTCGCGTGCCCCTCGATGACAGCGTCCGCCATCGCGGAGACGATCAGGCGCACCGAGCGTATGGCGTCGTCGTT
>NYZG01000283.1 GCA_002687025.1 Candidatus Poribacteria bacterium | reverse complement strand
CGGTCCTGCTGCTCGACGAGCCGCTGGCCGCGCTGGACCTGAAGCTGCGCCAGGAGATGCGGGACGAGCTGAAGCGATTGCAGCGCGAGGTGGGCATCACGTTCGTCTACGTCACACACGACCAAGACGAAGCGATGGCCCTCTCAGACCGCATGGGGGTGATGAACGAGGGCCGCGTGGAGCAGGTCGGGGCCGGGCCAGACGTGTACGGGCGGCCGGCGAACCGGTTCGTGGCGGACTTCATCGGCGCCACGAACTTCGTGCCGGTTCAGGTCCTGTCGGTCGACGCGGGCGTTGCGGTGACCGAGACGGTTGCGGAAGGAGCCCAACGTCTGCGGGCTCAAGCGTCGGGCGACGTCGTTCCAGGCACAGACATCACCCTGAGCGCCCGCCCCGAACACATGCGCCTGGCCCCACCAAGAGAACCGGCAGGTGAGTCCAACTGCATCGCGGGAGTCATCGCCGACACGACGTACCTCGGCGCGACGGTGGAGTATCGTGTACGCGCCGGCAACGGGCCCGACCTACTGGTCGTGGAACCGAGCGTAAGCGGCTTCGGGCGAATGCAGCCCGGAGCCGAAGTGTCCGTCGTGTGGTCGGTCGAAGACTCGTGGCTGCTCTCGGAGTAGCTACTTCACCACCACGAGGCGGCGCATCTCGCGATAGTCGCCCGCCTCCAGTTCGTAGAAGTAGACGCCGCTAGCCACGCGTTCTCCGAGGTCGTTGCGACCGTCCCAGTACGCGGCGGCGCTGCGCGGCCTGTGGTCACCACCCGCCACGAAGCCGAGATCGAGGACGCGGATCGGTGCGCCGTCGACTCCGTAGATGCGGATCGTCACCGCGCTGTCCGCGGAGAGCGTGAACGGAATCCACGTCTCGGGATTGAACGGGTTCGGGTAGTTCGGCAGCAGGTCTGTCGCGAACGCCGTCGCCGACAGGGCGACAGGCGGCCCCACGCGATGGGCGACGAGGTCGCCGCGCGCATCGACCAGCCTGATGTCCCGGAGGAACGCGTCCGACGCCGCAGCGTCGGCTGTGGCGCGCACGACGATGCGGGCAGCCACGCCATCTGCCAGGCCGGGATCTGTCGGGGCCCCGCCGAGCCTGGCCGCGGCGATACGTACCGACCGTTCACCGACAACCGGTGGCGCCCAGAACGTGTCCCCGTCCAGCAAATCGCCCGCCGAAGCAGAGACGACCGACGCGCCCTCTGGCAGGACCAACATGAACTCGTACCCGGCCAGCGGAGCCGCGGCCCGAGCATGTACCTCGAATTCCGCCGTGGCGCCGTCGCCGCTAACGCGGCTCAGGCGCACAGCCGCCATCGGCGCGCCTTCAGGAACTCGAACAGGCGCCGCGGAGGCCGCTCCGGTCGTCTCGCCGAAGTGCGACGAGACGGTGACGAGGTCGATGATGCTGATGACGCCATCGCCGTTGACATCGGCAGGCGCGCCCGGAGACACGGCCGACCCGAAGACCGACGCGACAGTCACCAGGTCCAGAATGTTGACGACGCCATCGTCATTGATGTCCCAAGGCGTCTGCGACACCGCGCCCGGCTCCGCGAGCTGGAACGTGCCGGACCCAAGGACCGGCGCCGATGAGGTGCGAAGTGAGGCGCTGCGGGTTGACGCGAGCGCGTCCCATGCCGCGCCCTCGAGCGCGTAGACCACGGGCGACTCCTCGTCGATCGCGACGCCCACGGGCACGGGTATCGTCAGCGTGGCAGGCAGGTTGAAGGAGGTCAGCGTGGCGCCGGTCGCGGTGCGAGCCAGCACCTCGCGCGCGGTTTCGTCGATCGCTCCTGTGAGCGCGGGCGCAGTAGCCGGGGCCGAGATCTCGACCGTCGCGGCCAATAGGACGTTGGCGAAGAGGCCGCGTGGCGGAACGGACAGACGCGTCCCGTCGGCCCGCGCCGCAACGCCGCCGCGGTCCTTTATCAGCGCGGTCGCGAGGACGGGTGAGACGACCGAGGGATCGCTGTTCCCGGCCGCATCCACGGAGGCGACCGCGTAGTGCACGGTCGAGCCGCTCACGACGGCGTTGTCCGTGTAGGAGGTCGCCGCGACCCCGGATACGACAGGCGTCAGGTCTGTCGCGTCGGTGAATGGGATCGAAGACCGGTACAGCGTGTAGGACGCGGCGTTCTCGTCCGACGGCCACGTCAGCCGAACGCCGCGAGCGTCCGCCGACGGACTGGCTGACAGAGATGCCGGGGCGGTCGTCGGCGCGGCGACATCTACCGTGACGGAGACCGGGTCGGATGCCGACTCATTCCCGGCAACGTCGATGGCGACGACCGATACTTCATTGGTCCCGTCTGCCAGCGACACAGAGGCCGAGAACGGCCCCTGCGCGAGCGCCAACTCCGTTGCCGCGCTGTTCACGCGAACCGTCAGCGATGCCAGGTCGCCCTGCTCGTTGTCCGACACGACACCCGTAATCGTCAGGGACGCGCCGGCCGCCGACGTAGCGATAGGATCGACCGACAGCGAAGGCGGCTCCTCGTCGAGCACTATCGTCAGCGTGTCCGAGCGATCACTGAGGTTGCCTGCGCTGTCCTGGGCGGTCGCGGTGACCAAGTTCTCGCCCGCGTTCAGGCTCACGCTGTCGACGGCGAATTCGCCCGCTTCATCCGTGATCTCCACGAGCCCGGCCGCGATGCCGTTGACACGCAACGCCACCGTGACAGGCAGCGACGTGCTACCCGCGAGGCCGAGGACACGGCCCGTCACACGCGTGTCGCGCGACTTGGTGAGCGTGCGCGCCCCGTCGAATTCCGGCGCTGCCGGAGGGTCGAGCGACACCTCGAAGGACCACGTCGCGAACGACACGTTCCCGGACAGGTCCGCGACCTGGATTCCGATACTGTTGGTACCGATCCCGAGAAGGCCGGCGCTTGACGTGAGGGATCGCTCCAGGGCGCCGACATCGGCGCCGCCGGTGTCACCGGACAGGTTGCGCTCCAGCGAGTTCAGTTCGAGGGGGTCGAACGACGCGTTGTCGCCGCCGGTCAGACTACGTTCGAGCGCGTTCAGCTCCAACGGGTCGAAGCTGAAGCCGCCGCCCCGCAGCTGCATCGCGACGAAGATGCGTCGGCCGTGTATGCGCACGACGCCGGTCTGTTCGTCGAACTCAGCCACGCCCTGGTCCACAAGGCCGCCCAGCGCGAGGGGCGACGCCCCCGAGGGGTCGTTCACGAACAGCGTGACGCCATCGATTCCGGCGGAATCGCCGACCGCGAACGAGAGAATGTCGAGGCCGCTGTCGTCGACACTCTCGCCCGGTTGCGGGAAGAGGATCGTGACGACGGGATCTGAATCGTCCTCGGCGGCGAGGTCGACGGTGAAGGTCCATGTCTCCTCCGTGGCGTTGCCAACACCGTCGGCAACGCGCAGGATGACACGGTAGGTAACGCCGTCGTCAAGCAGCGGCGCGTACGTGACCTGTCCAGCAGGGATGTCCAGCTTGTACAGTGGATCGCCGGTGATCGACGCGAGCACATCCCCGTCGATGCCGAACAGCAGGTCGACGGATTCGGGGTCGTAGTCGGCTGCGGCGATCGTCGCGGCGACCAGAGGCTCCACGGTCTGTAGCACCTCGCCATCTGCCGGCACGGCGCCGTCGATGACGGGCCTCGTATTGTCCACGAAGAACTCCGAGCCGAGTCTGGCCTCGTTTCCCGCGAGGTCGCTAACCGTGATGCTCACGAAGTGACGCAGCGGGTCGGCGCCCTCGAACGGCGCGGGAGCCGTGTATTCGACCAGCCCGGTGTCGGACACCGTGGCGTCGACCAGCGCATCGTCCACCGAGAGAGCGACGGAGGCGAGGTCGATGCCGCTTGCGTCGTCGGCCTGCGCGGCGATCGAGTCAGCGGAGCCGTCCACGGCAGAGCCCGCGATCGGCGCCAAGAACGTGACGTCCGGGGGCGTCGTGTCGAGGACGACCGTTACCGGTTCGCCTGAGGCGGTGTTGCCGACCGCGTCTGTCGCAGTCGCAACGAGCTCGTTGGCGCCCTCCTGGAGGCGTGTCAGGGAGGTGCGGTACGCCCCGCTGTCTACGAACGCCTGCACTGGGAGGCCGTTGACAGAGACGGTGACGGTGGCGCCGTCCTCCACGCCCGACCCAGTGATCTCGATGTCCTGCTGATTCGTAAGCAGGGCCACGTCGATTACGGGGGTGGCAGTCACGATGTCACGCACGAACCGGAACGCCAGCGCCGAGCTCTGGTTGCCCTGCACATCGACGGCGCGGACCAGCAGCACGTGCTCGCCCTCTTGCAGCGACGCGGCCGCTAGCGATGCTACACCGTCGTCGATGGTGAACTCGACTCCGGCGCCGTCGAGGGTGCCGAAGACGCGGTCGACGCCGGAGAGGTCGTCGGAGACGACGAACTGTATGGCGGCATCGGCCTCGCGGATTCGGGTTTCGGCTCCGCTTACAAAGCCCTCGCCGTTGAGCGTCGCGTTCAGCACGACTGGGGCCGTCACATCGGCCAGCCGGTCGTCGAAGGACACAACGCCGGACACTGCCGCGACGTTGCCCGCGGCGTCCGCGGCCGTGAGCGTCACATCGATGGATTCACCCGACGCGAAGGCGGTAGAGGCCGCGTATGAGAACGTGCCCAGAGCGGCATCGTAACCGGCCGCCTGATCCTCGCCATCCACCGTGAGGGCCACCGAGGCCGGATCGACGCCGCTGAGGGCGTCGAGGATGGTGCCCTGGAACACCGGCTGTAGGTTGCCCGTCGGCGCTCCGAGCGCCGGGTTGGCGACCTGCAACGCGGGCGCGTGTGTGTCATATACCACGGTGAACGCATCGCTGGGAGGCGAGACGTTGCCGACGTCGTCGCGCGTCCGCAGTCGAATCGATACGGCGGCGTCGGCTGTGAAGTCGACATCGAAGGTCCAGACGCCGTCGTCGTCCGGCTGTGCGACGCCCGCAAGGATGTCGTCTACGGACACGAGCACTTGGGCGGACGGGTCAGCATCGCCCTGCAACGTGAACGGCGTCACGTTGGTGATCGCCAGCACGTTCAGGTCGGGCAGACCGGCTTGGTTCGGCGCGCCTTGGCCCTGCGTCCCGCCGACCTGCGGCGGCGGCGCGGCCTGCGTCTTGACCGTGAAGGCCCATTCTGCCGTCCCCTCGTTCCCTTCCAGGTCGGCGAAGGTCGCGATGACGTTGTGGACACCATCGTCGAGTGGCGCGGGCGCCGGCGCAAGGACGCCACCCCCGCGCTCGTCCTTGGGCCGGTATTCGAGCGTGAGCGGCGAGCCGTCGAGCAACGCAGTGATGCTGGCTGGGTCGATGCCGGACTCGCCGTCCGACACGGCGAACCGGATGTCCGGTGTGTCGACGCGGATCTTCCCGAGGGGCTCGAACGACGACCCCGTCGGCGGGATGTCGTCCGCGGCCAGGCGGTTGACGAAGAACGGCCAGCCCTGTGTCGCCGTCAGGCCGTTGAACTTCGAGGCGCGCACGGTCGCGAGGTATACGCGCTGGTCGAATAGCTGGTCGCTGGCGGTGAAGACTCCTGTAGTGGCGTCGTAGCCGGCCGCCACGGGTCTGCCGTTGAGCGCGAACTCCACGGTGTTCGGGTCGCCGCCACTCAACCCGAAGTCCACCCTGAAGGTGATGAGCGGGTCGAGCGTCGGTACCTCGGCCCCGGATTCGGGACTGAGTATCGCGATCTGCGGCGCGACCGGGTCGACGACCGCGGTCACGGGCGCGGATTGCTCGCTGCGGAGGCCAAGGAGCGAGACGGCCGCGCGTATGACGTACGTGCCGGCGCCCAACTCCGGCGTCACCGCGCGGAAGGAGCCATCAGGGCCGGTCACGGCCGACGCTACCTGCTCGTCGTTCGCGGTCACGGCAACATCGGCGCCGGGGTTCGAGGTCGTGCCGACGACCGCGACAGTCGCCGCGCTAGACGGTTCGATCGGATCGAGAACGGGAGCCGAGGGCAACGCGTTGATGACGCGGAAGCCGTCGGACACGCGCTCGCTCTGTTCGTCCGCGCGTAACCTGAGCGCGTAGGCCTCTCCAGCGGCGTCGGGAACGTCGGCGGCCGAGTGCCAGACGAGCGAGTGCACGCCGCTGCGGAGGTCCGAGATGGCGCCCGAGACCTGCGCCGATATCCAGGCGTCCCCGCCGGCGGGGCTGTAATCCACCTGCAGATTCACTGTCTGACCGGGGTTCGGGTTTGTCATAGAGAACTGCACGGGGATGTCGCCGGTCGCGCTCCCGGCAGTGACGCCCGTCAGTTCTATCGGGGCCGGAGTCACGATCGGCCCATCGCCGGAGGCGCCGGCCTCAGCGTCGTCGGTCACGGCGG